>JAFGQQ010000091.1 GCA_016935595.1 Bacteroidales bacterium | reverse complement strand
GCGATTTTTCATTAATAAATAAGTTTTTATAATATTCATGTTCAATATTATGTGCCCTTACAAATGATTTTCGTCCTTTAATCTTATAATTGTTTAAATAATAAGTAGTATGAAATCCCTCAAATAAAACAGGATAATTGTCTTGCAATAAATTGTTTAACAACTCACTGTTTTTTCTTGACTGCACAATAAATGGGTTTATTGATAAATGGGATATAATATTGGTATTTCTTTTATAATAGTGAATTGTTGCACAGTATTGATTTAATTCTTCAGAAAATTCCCTTCCATAGTGAAAACAATGTAAATGTACCCTGATTCCGGCCTGTGAAAGATATTTAATTTTATAGAAAACATCAATTACCCCGCCATAGTTGGGGGGATATGGTATATTAAAAGATATAATATGTAAATTATTGCCGATGATTTATTATATTTATAAACCCAAAATATTAAAGCCTTAAAATTAAAAAAAGTTCAATTATATTTTAGTTATTGATTTTTTACTTAATTTTAAATTTAAGTTTTTTTAACGGAGTAGATGTTTTATATATTAGTAAACTGATGAAAGTATTATTTATTGGAGGAACAGGGATTATTAGTTCGGCATGCTCAGAGCTTGCGGTTCAAAAAGGTTTCGATTTATACCATTATAACAGGGGAAAGAGTTTTAGAAAAATCGAGGGTGTAAAAACAATTATTGGCGATATACGCGATTTTAACCTTTCAAACAAACTTTTAGGAAATCAGGAATTTGATGTAGTAGTGCAGTTTATTGCTTTTACCCCTGAACATATAAAAAATGATATTAAACTATTTTCGGGAAGGACTAAGCAATATATTTTTATTAGTTCTGCATCAGTTTATGAAACGCCACCAACAAAATTGCCAATAAAGGAACAAACACCAATAAAAAATCCATTCTGGCAATATTCAAGAGATAAAATAGCTTGTGAAAATTTATTATTGAAAGCTGGTTATGAAGATTTTTTCCCTGTTACAATTGTAAGGCCTTCGCATACCTACGATAAAACCCTTATTCCGTTTGAAGGGGGATATACAGTGCTTGACCGGATGAAAAAAGGAAAAAAAGTTGTAATTCATGGCGATGGCACTTCGCTTTGGACACTTACCCATAATAAAGATTTTGCTAAAGGACTGGTTGGTTTATTTGGAAATGAAAAAGCATTAGTTGAAACATTTCATATTACTTCTGATGAAATTTTGTCATGGAACCGTATCTATGAAATTATGAGCGGTTTGTTGGATGTGCAGCCCCAATATGTTTATGTACCTTCAAAAGTAATTGCCAAATACCATCCGGAAATGGGCGCAAGCCTTTTAGGCGACAAGTCACATTCAATGGTTTTTGATAATTCTAAAATTAAAAAAATAGTACCTGAATTCTCTGCAACTATTCCATTTACTGAAGGCGCCAAAGAAATTATTGCATGGTACAATAAAACCGAAAATCAAAAGGTTGATTTATATATTGATGAAGTATTTGATAAACTGGTTCAAAAGTTCGAAGATTAATTCACCCTTATTTGGGTTTTTTCGTTTATCCAGCCTTTAACTTCATAGGTTTCGCCAATCCGGTAGCCATAAAAGAAAATATCTTCCTGAGATGGGTAGTATATTGAATACTTGCCTATTAACTCATTGGCTTTTTCTGTAACGGTTGAATCAACATTTTTAGCTTTTATAAACATGTCAACGGCTGCCCAGAATACGGCATTCTGTTCGAAAGGGTTTTGGCCGATATTTTTACTGCTTGCAGCATATGCATTCCCGATAAGTATATATGGCTCACCCCAGTCAGGTTTTAATTCGGCAGCTTTAAATGCATATTCAACTGCTTTTGGATAATCCTTTTCTTCCGACATTTTTATTACACTTAATTGATAGTAATATAAAGCTTTACTTTCGGGTTCAACTTCCAGTTCAATTGCTTTTAATAAATAGTCTGAGGCTTTAGCATAATTTTTTAATGATAAAAATAATTTTGTAAGGTTATATGCCGACATCGCCGAAGGTTCAAGAGAGTATAATTGTTCGGATGCTATCGCATAAAATGGCGTATTTTCACAACTTTTTTTCGACAGGATAGCTGTTGAACTTTTTAAAAAATCAATATTTTCAATATTTTTTTCAAATTTTGGTTCATAAAGGGCTACAAGGTTTTCACAGCTCGAACATTCTGAATTGGCAAATATTTCTTCAATATTATTTTTTGCCTGTACCAGTGATTCATTATTATTTGATTTGTCAATACTTTTGCTAATATAATCATCAATCAGTGAAAAGTTGTTAATTACTTCTTCACATGAAATCTCATTTGCGTTTACAAGATTTATTGTTGTCATCATAAAGGCAAGGAAAACAGGTGCTTCGGTTTTTGTCTTTTCAAGTTGAATTGATTCTTTCATGAAAGCGTAAGCTTCTTTTTCCCTGTTTTTATCATATTTGGCAAGGTCAATTCCTTTTCTCCCTAATACATAACCTTTTTGCCCAAATATTTCAATACGCTTGTCATAAACAAGCATTAATGTGTCTATCATGCCTGATTTTCTCGATTCAGGGCCGTTTTCTATAAAATCTTTTATAATTCTTGTACCGTAAATGTAAATGTTTTTACTTGCTGCAGGACAATTTTCATACGTATATAACCAGGAGTCATAAGCATAAGAATATACTTTAATTTTAACAAATTCCTGCATGCTCGAAAGGCTTTGTAAACATTTTAAACTATCATTTCCGTATTTTGAGCCGTTTGTTTGGGAATGTATATTATAAAAAAGGGTTAATAAAATGAATGCTGATATAAAATAACTTTTCATTTGGTGTTATAAATAATTATTTATTATTTGTTTATAAAAAAATATTGCAAATATACTATGTTGTTTTTAATCCAACAATATATGGCTTTATTCATTATATACATTTTATATGTATTTAATTATTTTTAACAAATGTTATACCAAAATAATTTTACAGAATAAAGTACTTGAAATTAATTCAAAAATATGTCCGTTATTCTTTTAATCGAATTACAGGTTAAAATTGTACATTTGTTAAAAAAAGCGTGGAATATATCAGTCGTTTTTTATTATGGGTTTTTAATTGGAAAGTAATTGGAAAATTGCCTGACATTAATAAATACATTATTATTTCGGCTCCACATACCAGCAATATCGACTTTATAGTAGGTGCCTTATATTTACTGTCAGTTAATCAAAAGGCAAAATTTTTAATAAAAAAAGAATTGTTTGTTTTCCCCTTATCTTTAATTCTTAAAATACTTGGAGGTATTCCGGTTAACAGGAAAAAGACCGGAAATATGGTCACCTTTTTGGTAAATGAATTTTTGAAAAAAGAAAATTTTATTCTAATAATTACACCTGAGGGCACCAGAAAAAAACAAACACGATGGAGAAGTGGTTTTTATTACATATCTAAACAAGCTAATGTGCCAGTTGTTTTAAGTAGTATTGATTATAAAAGTAAAATATTAAAAATATCTGACCCATATATAATTACTAATGATATGGAAACAGAAATAAAAACAATGAAAAAGTACTTTAAACAAATCCATCCTAAATATCCGGAAAAGTTTTCAATAGGGGAGGAATAGCATGAAAGATTTAAATATTGCAGTATTGCAGGTAAATCCAATATGGGAAAATAAGGAACAAAACTTGTGCAATATTTCTGATATTATAGGTTCAATGAATAATGAAACAGATTTAATTGTTTTACCAGAAATGTTTGCCACCGGTTTTTCTATGAATGTAAAAATGCTTTCTGAAACTATGGAAGGAGAAACGGTAAACTGGATGAGAAGGCAGGCATTCGTAAAAAAGGCAATTATAATGGGATCGGCTATAATTAAAGAAAACAGGAAGTTTTATAACCGGTTAATAATTGCTTTTCCTAACGGGGACATAAAATATTACAATAAAAGGCATTTATTTTCGGTTGAAAACGAACATTTGTATTATTCAAAAGGAATAAACCAGTTGTTGTTCAAAATAAACAACTGGAAAATTATGCCTTTAATATGTTATGATCTGCGATTTCCGGCATGGTCAAGGAATCATTATAATTATGATGTTTTAATATATATAGCCAACTGGCCTGAAAAAAGAATTGATCATTGGAATAAATTATTATTTGCCAGGGCTATTGAAAATCAATGCTATGTAATTGGCTGCAACAGGACCGGAACGGATGGAAATGATATTGGCTATAACGGCAAAAGTATTGCAATTGACTATTCCGGCCAGGTTGTAAATATATTTGCTGAAGACGGTGAAGGAGTAATGTTTGCAAGCCTTAATATATCAGCATTAAAACAATACAGAAAATCTTTTCCTGTTTTAAATGACAGGGATCAATTTAAATTAATATAAGAATTATAATGGATTGGTTAGATAATGTCTTTGTTGATGAGATGGAGAAGAAAATTGTACTTGATAAGTACGTTGATCTTATAACTAATTGTAAAAATTGTCTGACTTCGCAAGATAAGCTGCTCATACAAAAAGCTTTTGAATTATCCGTTAAGACCCATAAGGGACAGTATATCAGAAAGGGTTATCCGTATATTTTACATCCCATTGAAGTTGCAAGGATTGCTTCTGATGAAATTGGG
>JAFGQQ010000502.1 GCA_016935595.1 Bacteroidales bacterium | reverse complement strand
TATTCCTCACTGCTGCCTCCCGTAGGAGTCTGGTCCGTGTCTCAGTACCAGTGTGGGGGACCATCCTCTCAGACCCCCTAGCCATCGCAGCCTTGGTGAGCCGTTACCTCACCAACAAGCTAATGGCACGCATGCCCATCTCTAACCGCCGGAGCTTTAATCCCAAAAACATGTGATTTCAGGATATTATGAGGTATTAATCCGAATTTCTTCGGGCTATCCCTCAGTTAGAGGTAGGTTGCATACGCGTTACTCACCCGTGCGCCGGTCGTTCCCAATCCGAAAACCGGGATTACCCCTCGACTTGCATGTGTTAGGCCTGCCGCTAGCGTTCATCCTGAGCCAGGATCAAACTCTTCATGGTAATTAAGAATTTAAATTTCTTGCTCAAGATTTACTTCTCGTTAGAATTAAAGTGCTATTTTTACCTTACTTCCTCTTCAATATTTTCAAAGAACATTTGGGACTGCAAATTTAATAATTTTAAATCATCCCAACAATTTAAATCTTCATTTTTTCAAAAAAACGGCTGCAAAGATAATTATTAAAATATCAATTCTACAAACATTTTGCAAAAAAAATCATCCTATTAAAAAACTTCATTAAAAATAAAGGGCAGCAAAGATAAATACATTTACTCAAATTTTAAATACTTTATTAAATAAAAAAAATCTTTTTTTACAACATGTTGACAATTAATGAATACTACTCACGTTTAATTGTATAAATTAATCAAATACCATATATAATATTGTTATATACATGTTATTAAAATGCCTAATGATTTATTATACAGATGATTAAAATTTGCTTAAATAAAATTATGAATATTTTTTTTTTGATAATAATATATTATTTTATATTCGTTAATCTAATATCTCTAAAAATTGAAGACGCTTGTAATTATTCCTACATATAATGAAAAGGAAAATATTGAAAATTTAATATATGCGATTTTTTCCTTACCTGTTAATTTTGATATTCTTATCATTGATGATAACTCCCCGGATAAAACAAATGAAATTGTTGAAGATTTGAAAAAAAAATATACTGATGGAAGATTAAATCTAATTATCAGAAATGAAAAACTTGGTTTAGGAACAGCATATATTACTGGATTTAAATGGGCCCTTGAAAAAAAATATGATTATATATGCGAGATGGATGCTGATTTTTCGCATAATCCAGAAGACCTGGTACATTTATATAATGCTTGCGCCTTGAACGGGGTTGACCTTGCTATAGGTTCCCGGTATATTTCAGGAGTTAATGTAGTAAACTGGCCAATTGGAAGAGTCTTGCTTTCATATTATGCATCGGCATATGTAAGATGCATAACAGGAATGAAAATTCGTGATACAACAGCCGGATTTAAATGTTACTCAAAAAAAGTATTAGAAAACATTGAACTTGACAAGATTAAGCTAAAAGGCTATGCTTTTCAAATCGAAATGAAGTTCACTGCCTGGAAAATGGGATTTAAAATTGTTGAAGTTCCTATTATTTTTACAGACAGAAAAAAAGGATCATCAAAAATGTCAGGCGGAATTTTCAACGAAGCTTTATGGGGTGTACTGAAAATGAAATTAAACAGTTTTTTTAAAAATTATAAAGAATTAAATTAATAGTTAATCTAATTAATATTTTCCCATTCTTTGCAATCAAAAAATGAATTAAAGCTAAATTATTGTATTTTTATATAATAATTTCCCATTTATTATTATGGAAAGCAACATCCTACTGGTAATCATAATTATCCTTTTTCTTTATATAGTGGTTTTACACTATATTATTTATAAAAAAACTAATGAAATTAAATCGATTCTATTTAAATTATCGGAGAATGAAAAATTTCAGGATAAGGATTTTATAACTAATTACCTTAAAGCATATTTAGAGGGCATATCCGGTGATCATAAAAAGATTAAAACCGATTATATCAAACACGAAGATATTCAAAACTTTATTTATGAAGACACAAAATCCTGCAGAACATATATTCATTATACTTCCTCCGAACAAATAGCTCAAAAGATAGTTAAAGAAGGATTTAAATTTGCAGATACATTTCACAAAACTGCAGAATCTGTAAATCAAGATAGTGTTGAATTATTATATAAACATAGCCTTAGAAAATTATATGGAAATTGTGTTGTTGTGATTTGTGTGAATAATAAAATATTCGAATATTATTTAAATGAATTAAAAATAAAAAAGAAAGATAATATCATTAGTGTTGAACAAGTAATGGTTGATAAACCGCCTGAAATAAATGAAAATGATGAAGAAACTTATCTTTTCCCTAATAAATATGTAAAAGGATATTTTAATTATGAAACTGGACAAATCTTTAGAAATGAAGAATTTAATCCAGAATACGATTCAAAAAAATTTATAAAAAATCTTGAGAGAATTTAAAAAAATATAGCTGTAAAATAATTCAAGAATAATGGGTAGCATAATTATTAAAAATGCAATTATTGTAAATGAAGGTGAAAGAAAAGAAGGGAGTTTATTAATTACTGAAGACTTAATAAAGGAAATTTATTATGATACTATTCCTGAAAAAATACCTTCAAATTCAAAAATAATAAATGCGAATAATAAAATTCTTATACCTGGAGTAATAGATGACCAGGTTCATTTCCGTGAACCAGGATTAACTCATAAAGGAGATATTTATTCTGAATCGAAAGCAGCTGTTGCGGGTGGAATAACTTCATTTATGGATATGCCAAATACCGTCCCCCAGACTACCACTCAAAAATTACTGGAAAAAAAATACGAATTAGCTGAAAAAAAATCATTAGCAAACTATTCATTTTATATCGGAGCAACCAATGATAACATAAATGAACTACTAAAAACAAATCCAAAAAATGTATGCGGCATTAAAATTTTTATGGGATCATCAACCGGAAATATGCTTGTTAATGATAAACAAATTTTGAATAATTTATTTAAAAATTCCCCGCTTCTTATAGCAACACATTGTGAGGATGAAGAAATTATACAATCAAATTTAATGAAATACAGAAAGAAATTTAACAATCTTATACCTGTCGAATATCACCCGGTAATAAGAAATTCTGAGGCATGCTATAAATCATCATCCTATGCTGTTGAACTTGCATTAAAATACAACACCCGGTTACATATCATTCATGTATCGACTGAAAAAGAACTCGGTTTATTTAATAATACTAAACCTTTGACTGAGAAAAGAATTACTTCGGAAGTGTGTGTACATCATTTATATTTTTCTGATGAGGATTATAAAACATACGGTCCGAAAATAAAATGGAATCCGGCTATAAAATCGAAAAAAAACCAAGATGCCTTGTTTAATGGTTTATTAAACAATAAAATTGATGTGATAGCCACCGACCATGCTCCGCATACCATAGAAGAAAAACAAATAAATAATTTCCCGGATAATTACGATTATTTTAAATCGGCTTCTGGCGGGCCATTGGTACAGCATTCTTTACCAATAATGCTTGAGTTTTATCATAAAAATAAAATCCCGATTGAAAAAATTGTCGAAAAAATGTGTCATGCACCTGCCGATACATTCAAAATTAATAAAAGAGGTTATATCAGAAAAGGGTATTATGCCGATTTGGTTTTAATTGACTTAGATAATGAATGGAAAGTTAATAAAAGCAATCTTTTATATAAATGTAAATGGTCTCCATTTGAAGGGAAAAAACTAAAATCTAAAATCACCCATACATTTGTAAATGGAAAGCTGGTATATGAAAACGGAACATTTTATGAAGATATAAAGGGCAAGAGATTATTATTCAACAGATCATAAAATATTAAAAATATTAACACAATGAAAATAAAACATTTAATTGCATTACTTTCTATTCCAACATTTTTAGTATTGCTATATAATTGTAATCAAAAAACTAAAGAAAAAAAAATTATACAAGCAAGGTACAATAAGGATTCCTCAAAAATTATAATTGCAGATACAATTATATATGATGTAATAATTAATAAGGCTCATCCAGGGGATAGCTGGCAGGATATATCATTAAAAAATGTTAACCAGGAATACTTAATTGATTATATCCTGAGAAAAATAGATAATGAGGAATTAATACCAAGAGATCATATCACTAATGCGCCTGTTTCCAAAAAAGAGTATAATAAATTGATTAAGAGTTCTGAGTTTAGTCCTGACAGAATTTCAAAGATTCAATTCGAGGAGATATGGTATCTCGATCCTGATAAAAATATTATCGAAAAACAAATAATTTCGATGATATTTGCTTATGAATTATTTGACAGCAAAGGAGAATTAAGGGGTTACAGGGCTGCTTTTAAGATTATGTATTAAAACAGGACCTCTATTCGTTTAGCAAACCAATACTATAATAGACAGGGAAGTACAGGAGCTAAATTATTTTAATTCTTATTCATACCCGACCCTAAGGATTTTGGAAAACCCTTAGGGTCTTTTTAGCAGAATATATTATTAAAAAACAATAAGCACGACTTCACAAAATCATGCTTATTAACCAAATGGTTAAAGCGTATAAAATTATTAAATGTTAGGCATGAAAAATTATAATTTATTTATTCCATAATCATCTTAAAAAATCCTCCAAATCCTTTGATTTTTCAAAAAAAAAAAAAATAACTTGCTTATTGTTAATCAAAATTTATAACTTTAAAAATTATGTGAAATGAAAAAATTAATTTTTATTGCATCAATGGTAAGTTTATGTAAATTATCTGATGCGCAGATTAAAATGAATTCCAGCGGGAATGTTGGGATTGGTACGACTTCTACCACTGCTAAACTAAATATTGGAGGGAGTTCTTACAATTCATATTTCTATCATGGTTCGAACGAAGACACTTATATAAGACCAGGTAAATCGTCAGGTAAAGTTATTATGGATAAAGGTAATGTTGGTATAGGCTTTGCTAGTCCTAGTAGAATACTTGATGTAAACGGTAGTTCTATGCGATTTTTTTATTCTTCTAATTATCCAATAATATTTGATCTTTATCATTCTGATCCTAGGCTTTGTAGCAATAACAAAGTTGTATTCTATAAATATACTTCACCTTGGAATTTTATTGATATTGAATGTAAAATTTTATATGAGTCTTCAGATAGCTTGGCTAAAACTAATTTAAAAAAAATTGAAAAAAGTATTGATAAAATAAAAGAAATTAATGGATATACTTTTAATTGGAAAACAGATGAGAACGGGCTAAGACACGCAGGGCTTTTAGCCCAACAGGTAGAAAGGGTAATTCCTGAAGCAGTCAGTACCAGTGATAGTACTGGAGAGAAAATGATGGCATATTCTCATATAATTCCATATCTTGTTGAAGCCATCAAAGAATTATCTTTACAAGTTGATTCGTTGGATAAAGTAATTAAGGAAAAAGAAAAAGATGAATTAAAAAACATTGAGGCAGTGCCAGGAGAGGATGAAAATAATGAAGTAAGTCTTGATAAACCTTACCTGGAACAAAATATTCCAAATCCTTTCAGCGAAGCAACCATAATTAATTTTTACTTACCTGTAGAGACAATCAAGGCCTCACTGAATGTTTATGATATGCAGGGGCTACAAATTAAAAATTATAAAATTATAGAAAAGGGAAATTCATCAGTTATTATTAATGGAAGTGAATTAAAACCAGGCATGTACTTGTATACATTGATTGTTGATAATAAAGAGATTGATATAAAAAGGATGATTCTAACTGATTAATTAAAAAACCATGAGATACATATTATTGATCTGCTTTTTTATTTTATTTCAATTTATTTCTTTTAGCCAGGTTAAAAGAATTGAAATAATAGAGTGTACTTCTCAGAATCTAAAATTAGATGTAAATTTGCCGGAGATTAAAATTTCAAAAGAAGTGTTGATAAATGGTAAAATATATACCAAGTTAAATGTAACTGAAGAATCAATATGGTTAAATGTTGGCAAACCCGGTGTGCCTGTAATAAATAAATGGATCTTGCTACCGAATGAATTACCTCCTGAAATTGAAATTGAAACAGGTGAACCCGAAATTTTAACCGGTATTGAACTGCCCCCTGTCCAGGAACCTTTGCTCGATTGTGAATGTGATAATCAACGTAAATTTATTATAGACAGTATTACGTATTCCACCGATGCCGATTACCCGGGAAATTTTACTGAGATTAGTCCTGTTAAAAACAGACGAGAGTATAAATTAACTGAATTATTAATATTTCCATACCAGTACAATCCTGTAAAAAAGACCTTGAAAATATATAATGACCTGAAGATTCATCTTATTTTTAAAGGAGCGCCCTCAGGTATTCCTGAAAGATTATACAGTATAACTACAGAAGACGTAATAAAGCATAAAGTTATAAATGCCGAACCAGTGATTAAAGCAATAAATAAATCAGAAATAATAAATGATACATTGTTTAATACTAAACTAAAAAGTTCTCCGGGTGGTTGCGAGTATCTGATAATTACCCATGATAATTTTATATATCCTGCTATATTCCTGAAAGACTGGAAAAATAGTTTGGGAATAGCAACTGAAGTGGTTAAAACATCTGACATTAACGGTTCTTATGATTCGTTTGATGATGATGCCAAACGTGCGGCTATTGAAGACTATATTGATAATGTATACAATACATGGAATCCTTGTCCAGAATATATTTTACTGTTTGGTGATGCAGAATTTATTCCGCCGCATTATTTTTATATACAATATATAGATACTATTACTGGTGATACACTTATGGGAGCCTGGTATGCAAGTGACCTGGAATATGCTGATGTTGGCAGTCTTGATTATCAACCTGAGTTTTCTTATGGAAGAATTCCTGCTGATGATACCACGGAGGCTAGATATATTGTTAATAAAATCTGGTTTTATGAACAAGGTGAAATACAACCTTCTGGTTTTTATAATAAAGCGGCAGTAATAGCGTATGTTGAAGATGTGGATGACGTGCATACCGATATGCATGATACGACAGCCCGTCGTTTTATAAAAACCTGCGAAGATACAAGAAATTACTTAATCAATGAACAAGGTATGTCTGTTGACAGGTTATATTATACTCAACCTGACTGGTATCCAACGAATTACAGTGGTTATTACCAATTCGAAAACGATGTTCCATATGCTTCTATTCCAACTAATCTACAAAAGCCAAATTACAACTGGGATGCCGATTCTGCTAAAATAACACAAGCAGTAGAAGATGGAAGGTTTATGATATTATACAGGGATCATGGAGGTAGAGAAAAATGGCAATGCTACATATACGGTCGTGATCTATTTACAATAAATGATATTGATCTATTAACAAATTATTACACAACCCCAGTAATATTCTCAATATGCTGTTCAACAGGTTGGTTCGATAATGAAACGGATGATGATGCATACAATGAGTTTAGACCCAATGCTGATCCTACGGGTTATGATGATGAATCATTTGTTGAACATTGGATAAAAAAAATTTGGGGAGGAGCAGCAGGAATAGTTGGTTCGTCAAGAGCAAGTTTTAGCAACATGAACGACAGACTAGCATGGGGATTTATGGATGCCATTTTCCCTGATTTCATCGAATATCAGGGAGGTTCATATTCAGGTAGCAGCTTTCCTGTTTATCGACTAGGAGATATAATAAAATATGGAAAAGACTATGTTGACTTCTTATTTTCTGGATACTGGCTACAATATACTATTCGTGAGTTTAATTACATGGGCGATCCCACTATGAGGATATTTCCGTATAAATGTGAAACGGGTACTGTTTCTTTACAAAATGACGAGCAAGATGAAGACCTGGAAATAAATGCTTGTAAAGAGGTGCTCATTAGTAATTATACAATAAATACCGGTTTTGATCTAACAATAAAAACAGGTGGAGAATTGAATATATTTGGTCCTTTCAATGCCGAAACCGGCAGCACATTGTCGTTTGAAGGAGCTGATATAAGATATGATTTTAAAGAATAAAAATTTTAAAATTTATTATTATGAAGAAATTAGTTATGTTCATTATTGTATTGTCAAGTACCATAAGTATGTTTTCCCAAACTGAAAAATATAGGGCACTTGAAATTGATTTTGAAACAGATACTTTTGGCAGTTATATAACTTTCGACACTTCGAAAAACAATATATGGCAAATTGGAATACCGCAAAAGACTTTTATTAATTCAGCTTTATGGAATTCAAAAAAATGCATAATAACCGATACGGTAAATAATTACCCGGTAAATAATTATTCGGTATTTACAGTATCGGTTCACTGGCCTAAAATAGAAGAAATTGTTTCACCAATAATAGATTTTGGATTTCACCATAAGTTTTACACGGATTCGGCAACAGATGGGGGCAGGGTCGAGGTTTCGTTCAACGGTGAAGAATGGTTTGATGTTTGGAATAAATATAATCTTGAACCAGGAGAAATAGGAGAAGGACTATGGTACATTTCAAGAGACAAAGTAAAGAGTTTAGATTCTACAGGTTTCTCAGGAAATATCAGCACCTGGAAAGAAGAAAACCCGAAAAACGAATGGGAACATGTTGCTGCATTTTATATTTATCCATATGATGATGACATGGTATCATTCTACCTGAAATTCATTTTTGCCAGCGACAGCATTGATAATAATAAAGAAGGCTGGGCAATTGATAATATCTGTATTTATTATGTTGATGATTTAAGGGAAAATAAAAATAATATTTATTTTAAGAATAATGGGAGTTTTATAATTTATCCTAATCCTGCAAATGGAAATATAAACCTGGTGTTTAACAATTCATTCTTTCAAAAAGAGGTGAATTATAAAATAGTTGATGCCCGGGGGCAAATACTGGAAGAAAAAAGTATTGAACAAATTTATGATAATTCATATAGTATCAACCTTGAAAATTTACTACCGGGAATATATTTTCTTGTACTTTCGGATAAGAAAAGGATTATTACAAAAAAGTTTGTGGTTAATTGAATTAAAAAACCTAACAGGTTTTGGAAACCTGTTAGGTTTTTTTCTATAAAGATGAAAAAAGTATCGGGGCTGTCTTCTATTCTAAAAAAGTATGAAAAAGCAACATTCCGGCCACAGAGCCGCCTATCTGCAGTAGGCAGGGAATCCATTTTAATTGATAGTCGGATTATTATGGATTCCTCCTTTCGCAGGAACGTTTATCTTCATGAGCAAAGCGAATAATGTTATTAAGAAATAGTTTTAAAACAACCCATATATGCTGTTCTTTATAATCTTTACCATACTTTCGAACCTGCGGTTCTTTCTTTATGAAGCTCTTACTAAGCTCCGAGCGGAAGTATGGTAACCAAAAAAATCTAATTAATCGAAGCTCCGAAAGAGCGATACTGGTTTGAAATGAATTTATTATATTATTTGCTAAAGGAAAACACCATTACAATGAAGCTGTAAAACAGGCAGCTAATAAATCAATAACAACTGGCTGCAACAAGTAATAACATTAAAGAATATCCCACGCAAACATTATCCCATTATTACCAATACTTCATTATTCAATTTTAATTTTTCTATTGCAATATTGTTACCGTGTATTTTCTCCCCGTTTATTATAATTTCTTTCACACCCTTTTCTTTACCATCAGAATTTTCAACTTTAATATGTAAGGTTTTTCCCCTGAAATTACGTTCAACATTAAATTCTTTCCAGTCAGCAGGAATGCATGGATCAATTTTTAATCCGTCGTATTGAGGCTGTATGCCTAAAATGTATTGAGTGGCTGCATAATAAGCCCAGGTGGCCGCTCCGCTTAGCCAGGGTAACCTGGATGCGCC
>JAFGQQ010000501.1 GCA_016935595.1 Bacteroidales bacterium | reverse complement strand
GAAAGAAAAAGAATTGCAAGAGAAATTCACGATGGAATAGGGCCTCTTTTATCAACTATAAAAATCTACCTCGAATCGGCCAGTGACGATCTAAAAGAAGGAAAAAATAACAAAGTGTTTGAAAAAATAGCCAATATAACTCAAATGATCGACTCCGTTGCAATAGATATTCGAAGTATTTCGCATGATTTAATGCCCCGGGTACTTGAAGATTTTGGTTTGGTTGCAGCACTCGAAAACTTATGTGATAAAATGAATAAATTAAATAAAATTAATGTTACATTTTATACTTCAGGCATTAATGGCAGGTTTAAAAAACTCGAATTTGGAATATATAGAATAGCACAGGAATTAATGAATAATGCGTTTAAACATTCGGAAGCTAAAAATTTAACATTACAGCTTATCCAGCATAAAAACAGCATTGTACTTATGACTGAAGATAATGGTATAGGATTTGACCTGGTAAAAATTACTAAAGAAAATACAGGAATTGGATTGAAAAATGTTGAAGCCAGGGTAAAGGCACTTGGCGGTATTTTGGATATTGATACAGCTATTGGACGAGGAGTAACTACTACAATTGAAATACCTATAACAAATTAAAATAAAACAATGGCACAGATAAAAGTAATGGTTGCCGACGACCATAAAATGTTTAGAGAAGGTATTAAAGCCTTATTAGAGAAGGAAAAAAATATTACAGTTGTCTCCGAGGCTAATGATGGCGAAGAAGTATTTATGAAATTATCGGAAAAACCAGTTGACTTGATTCTTTTAGATATTAGCATGGAAGGTATGAATGGAATCGAAATTGCAAAAAAAGTTTGTGACCAGTTTCCCGATGTTAAAATATTAGCTTTATCAATGCATTCTGAAATTAATTATATTACTAGTATGCTTGAAGCAGGAGCTACAGGATATATTTTAAAAAATACAGGAAAAGAAGAAATGATAACAGCAATTAAAACAGTTGCTTCAGGCGACAGCTATTTTAGCAATGAAGTATCGGTTAAATTAATACAGAATTTAAATAAAAAATCGTTGCAGCCTGGCTTAAAAGATACAAAAGAAATTCCGTTAACAAAACGTGAAATAGAAATTTTACAATTAATCGTTCAGGAATATTCCAATCCTGAAATTGCAAAAAAATTATTTATAAGTATCAGAACGGTTGATACACATCGCCGAAACCTGCTCGAAAAACTGGGTGTTAAAAATACAGCAGGATTAGTAAAATATGCAATTAAACACGGATTAATTTAAAAAGCAAGTAAATCACCTATCCGCCTCAAGTAATTTACCTACATAGATAGGCATAATACTCAATATATAAAATACGTTTTTCAACTCTTACACGGCCATTTTATATCAGGTAATTTTAACCTGATAATTCTTAAAAATATTTCTTAATTAAAATGGCAGCAGATACAATAAAAACTACAAATTATTCTGACGAGATATTAATTGAAAAATATAAAAATGGCGATAAAAATGCCATGGCCGAATTATATAGCAGATATTATAAAAAAGTATATTCAAAATGCTATTCTTTTACCGGTAATCATGATGATGCTTTTGACCTGTCACAGGACATATTATTAAAAACATTTGACAAAATCGGTTCTTTTAAGGGTGAGTCGAAATTCTCAACATGGTTATATGCAATAACACAAAATCATTGTATTGAAAATAAAAGAAAAGAAAAAAACTTATTTTCAGATGATTTATTTATGGCTTTTCAAATAGCCGATGATTTTAATACTGAACATGAAACTGATATCCATGAAATTGAAAAACAAAGAAAGCTTAAATACTTAGATATGATTCCTAATACAGATAAAGAATTTTTATTGTTAAAATATAAATTCAACCTTTCAATAAAAGAATTACAAAAGCGGTATAACTTATCAGAAAGTGCAGTAAAAATGCGTTTGTTAAGAGCAAAAGATAAAGTTGAAAAAATAAACTATTTAAATACTCCGAAAATTTCAATTGCTATATAATATGCTCGCATAAATATTTCTAAATAACTAATTTCCAAGTGACTTTTCCCAATTAATTTGTCTTAAGATTAAAAGCCCTTAAGACATGAACATTATTTTATATCCCTTTGATATTGAACTAAATAATAAGGACTCATTTGCATTCACAATAAACCTGGCAAACCGAATTAAAGCTCCAATTATACTCTTCACAAATATTAATCCAAATACTTATTATTATCATGCTGAAAAAAACACGATTAAAACACTAAATAAAGAAAAAGAAAAAATACACCACCATATTCTTGAATTAAAAGGTTTTTATTTAAGTTTTTATCAAAATTGGAAAGCTAAACTCGATATTGAATTTAAACTGGTAATTGGTAAAGGGAATATCAAACAAATATTAGAAAAGAATATTATTGACGAGAATGCAAATATCTTAATAATAGATCCTGAATATGCAAAAAAATGTAGTTTAAATAGTATTTACCTAAATAATCTTGCAAAAAACCTAAAAATAACATATGCTATTAGCAAACTCACTAAAAATGAAAAATTTGATGCTAATAATTTGGTAATTAAAAATTAATTAAATAGCAATTTAATTGGATTATTTTGAAAATTTATTTTAAACCATATCGTTAAAAAAATTGAGTTTTATGTAAATTTATTATTCTATAAATAGAATACAATTTGTTTGAAATTTAAATATGGTTTATAATAATTATCCGCATACAATTACCTTAACTTTTGTTTTTCTATTATTTTCATTAACTATTTCAGCACAGCTTAATGATTCGATAACAAAAACAAACGACCGTTATATGCAATCTAATAATTTTTACGATTCACTAAAAATTAAAGCTGGTAAAAGGTCTATTACCAAATCTATATATGATGCATTAATTAATACTCCTTCTAAACCAATTGAGCAAAACAAAGCATATAACCAAGAAATTCAAAATTATTTTGATGAATACACGGGTATGACAATTGGAAACATAGACATTATAAGACTTAATGTTTACACGCGTTTACCCTCCGATTCTATATCAATCTTATCCTGGGTTCAGAGAACTGTAAATAAAACACATATAAAAACCCGTAATTATGTAATTAAAAACAGCCTGACAATAAAAAATGGAGATAAATTTAACCCGGTAATTTTAGACGATAATGAAAGGCTATTGCGACAGTTAAATTTTATCAGGGATGTAAAAATATATGTTATTCCTGATTCCATAAATAGTAATTATGTTAACCTGGTTGTAATTACCCAGGATCAATGGTCTAGAGGTTTTGATTTGGGAATTGATGATATTAATGCCGGGAATTTCTCTGTTTACGATTATAACCTTTTTGGACAAGGTCAGAGCTTTGAGACTAAAATTTACTGGGATACAGACTATAAACCAATTACAGGTTATGGAATTTTTTACAAGATAAAAAACATTAAACATACATTTATTAATTCCTCTGTAGATTACTATAAAACTAACCGAAAAGGGAATTTAAAATTAAACATATCAAGAAATTTCTATACCCCACAAACTAAATATGCCGGGGGATTGCAAATTGGCAAGTATTATCTTTATCAAGATATTGAATTTTTAGATACTTTATATAATGACCATTATATTAAATATAACTATTATGACGCTTGGTTTAGCCGTGCATTTCTTATAAACAAAAACATTATCACAGGAGTAAGAAAAAGAATAATAATCTCAGGAAGATATCGTCAATATTATTACTTTAACAGGCCTCAAATCTATCCGAATGCTTTATATAATTATCACAACCGGAGTGTTATTGTTGGAAGTATTGCTTATTCATGGCTAAATTATCGTAAAACAAACATGGTATATAATTTTGGTAGAACCGAAGATATTCCCTATGGTTTTTTGCTTGAGCTTCAATCAGGTAATGAATTTGGACAATACTACAATCGTTTATATTCAAGCATAGTTTTAAAATACGGAAATTTTTTTGAAAGAACCGGTTTCATTAATAATTCATTAACTTTTGGATCATTTTTTAATAATAAATTGGAACAAGGTGTTATAAAATATGATTTCGAATATATATCCAAACTTTATTCAATGAAGAATTATCATTTCAGGCAATTCATACACTTGGATTATACAAAAGGAATAAACCGCTTTGTGGATGAATATATAACTATTAATGATAAATATGGAATAACAGGATTAAAAAGTGAAGAAATGAGAGGAATCCAAAAATTAACATTCAATTTCGAATCATTGTGCTTCAGCCCTTTATTTTTATATGGTTTCCGATTTATTTTCTTTGGATTTTATGATGGTGGTTTTATTAGCTTTAAAAATAATATGATTTCTAAAAATAATTATTATTCAGGTATAGGTTTTGGCCTTCGCTTAAGAAACGAACATTTAGTTTTAAACACATTTCAATTACGATTTTCATTTTATCCTAAAATCCCACCCGACGCAGATCCTAACTGGATAAATGTTTCAGGAGAAGAATATAAAAAATTCAGAAGCATGGAACCCGAAATCCCTGCCATAATAAATTATTGATTTTTTTGTTCTTTAAAATCCTCATAAAGCAAGTACTTCTTTCTGATTAATTTAAAATCTTTCATTTCTTCGCTCCAAATTGCTTTAATTTCAGGAGGTGTAGCCCCGTTTTCAATATACTTTCTTAAATCGGGACTGCCTGCCAGCATATTAAAATAACTATTAAAAAACTTAACATCATTCTTCAATAAATTATAAGAATCAACTAGCAATGAAATATTTATTTCACCAATTTCCGATAATTCTTCTTTAGGATATTTACGTAAATCAATCCCGTAACATTTTTCATTTTTGTATAACGGATCAATACAAATTCTAGGAATACTTACCGGAATAAATAAAAATGCAGTATCAGAGTATTTAGGATGTCCCAATATCCGGAAAGGAAAATCGGTTCCTCTGCCAACACTCATAACAGTTCCTTCAAATAAACCTAAAGAAGGATATAAATATACAGCTTCCATGGTTTGTAAATTAGGTGAAGGATTTATAGGTAATTCATACCTTGAATTATGGTCATATCCTTCACAGGGAATAACTTTAAGTTCACATTGAATCCCATTTTTTAGCCACCCTTCGCCGTTTATCATTAAAGCGAGTTCGCCAATTGTCATGCCATAAACTAAAGGTATCGGATGTAATCCAACAAACGAGGAATGCTTCATTTGTAACATTGGCCCGTCAATATAAAAACCATTAGGATTAGGCCTGTCAAGAATAATAAACTCAACATTATTTTCCGCACATGCTTCTATCATATAATGCAATGTAGAAATATAAGTATAAAACCTCACTCCCACATCCTGTATATCAAATAATACTAAATCAATATCTTTTAGCTGTTTCTCGGAGGGCTTAAACTTTTTACCATATAACGAAATTACTTGCAAGCCTGTTAAAGTATCAATGTAGTCAGAAAAATATTCACCTGCATCAACATCTCCACGGAATCCGTGTTCGGGGCTAAATATTTTCACAATATTTATATTGAGAGCTATTAAACTATCAACCAAGTGATTTTTTTGAATTAATGAAGAATGATTAGCAACAACTGCAATTCTTTTATCTTTAATAAAGTATATATAATTATCGATTAATTCAGCACCTACCTTTATTTTTTTATTTTTTTCGTTTTTATAATTTAAATTATAAAATAAAATAATTGCAAATAATATTAACAATACCCACACAAATCGTTTCGCCATATTTCAGTTAAAAATTAATTTATGTTAAAGGATTTGGCGAAATTAGTAAATTTGTGCCAACTTAAATAAATTTTTGTGATTTTGAATTTTTATTTTACACATATTTAATAATATATTAGTGAATGTTGAATATTTCATAGCAAAAAAAATATTTTCCGATAAAGCGAATAAATCAACTTTTATAAGGCCTATTATAACTATTGCAGTTATTGGTATTGCACTTGGACTCGCGGTTATGATACTTTCAATAGCGGTTGTTACTGGTTTTAAAAAACAAATAAGTGATAAAATAATTGGTTTTGGCTCACACATCCAAATTCTTAATTTCGATAACAATTCAACTTATGAAACCAAACCTGTTTCCAAAAACCAGCATTTTTATCCATCAATAGAAAATTTAGAGGGAATTAAACATATACAAGTTTTTGCAACAAAACCCGGAATTATTAAAACTAAAACCGATATACAAGGAGTTGTTCTAAAAGGTATAGATACTGACTATGATTGGAGTTTTTTTAAAAATTATTTGATAGACGGAAACATTTTTCAAATTAATGATTCAATTAGAATCAATAAAGCTCTTATTTCAAAATACCTGGCATCATTATTAAAACTAAAAACAGGCGAAAGTTTTAATATGTATTTTGCACAAAATCCTCCAAGAATGCGAAAATTTGTTATTGAAGGAATATACGAAACCAGTTTGGAGGAATT
>JAFGQQ010000500.1 GCA_016935595.1 Bacteroidales bacterium | reverse complement strand
GTTTACTATCAGGACCTAAAAGCCTGTATTCATATATCCTGTTAAAAGGAATATCCGCATCATTGATGATAGAGTGAACAATTGGAACTCCACCCACATCGGATGATTGAAGTCCGGCATCTACAGGCAACTGGCTGCCATCATAAACCTGCCAGGCCTGGCCGTTTAGCTGTACTAAGGTAAATATCATCAGCAACAGCGTAGTAAAAGTAATTGTAAGTTTTTGTCTCATAAGTTTGAATTTTTAGTTAATAAATAAATTATCAGAGTTTTATATAAATTGATTGTATCCTCTCAAAAGAGCATGGTAAATGCCTATCCTTTCAAAAGGATTGAGAATGATAATGATAAATACTATGTATAATTTTGATTTATTTTAGCAATTACTAAATCGGGTAAATAAAATTCAGAACAGTTATTTATCCTGTTCAGTATATATTGATAGGCATCAATCTCCTAAATCAGAATGCCAAACCTGGGAATAATGCTCATCAATACTTAAAATGAATAATAAACAAATAAATATCCTCTTCATAATCAATTAAACACACTAATTATGGATAAAAATAATAAAAAATCTTATATAAATACTGATAAATAAGCTGAAGATAATGATTTAATTTAATTTTCATTTGGTTTTGATCCTATTTTGAGAAATATTTTATTCTCCTTTTGTCTTTTTACTTTTTACTTTTATCTTTTGTCTTCCAATTTATCCGGGTTAGGTTTAATATAACTAATTTAGCTCAAAAAATAAGCTGTAAAAATTATTTTTATTTTTATAAATTATTATCTTGTAATCTTAAGATATGAAAAATTATTAACCAAAAATTAAAAGAATGGATCATCTAAAAATCTCTATTTACTTCTTTATAATTATGGGCATAGTTTATTCATGCAATACCATACAAAAGAACAATCAAAAAATTATTTTAACCAATAAATCTACAATAAATCTAAGCGATAAAGCAATTATCATTCAAAAAAACAGTATGCAAAATACTCCGGAACAAAAATTTCCATTGGTTCAAAAACAAAACGGGGATACCATACCCTCACAATTGGAAGATATTGATGGTGATGGTAACTGGGATCAATTATTCTTTGTAGTTGATATTCCTGCAAACGAAAAAATTACATTAAACTTAACGTGGATAAAATCACAACCAGTATACACGATACGAACCAATGTGAGATTCGGAGAGCGTTCATCTAAAAATGCACGGGTTATGCCAAAAACTAAAGATACTTTATATTCAGATAGTTTACGTTGGGTAACCGGATTTCAACCTTATCAAACAGATGGCCCTTCCTGGGAAAATGATAAAATTGGCTTCAGGCATTATTTTGATGGCCGTAACTCTAATGACATATTCGGGAAAAAAGTATCGTACATGTCGCCTGATTCGGTAGGAATAAATGCAGAAGGCGCTGTTGAAGATAATTACCATGTAATGTGGGATTGGGGAAGAGACATTTTATCTGTTGGAAGTTCTTTGGGAATTGGAGGATTCGGCCTGTTGTTGAATGACAGTATATTAAGGCTTGGAATAAGAGACGATGCAATAATTAACAATATAGAAAAATCCATTTTCACAATTGTTAAAGAAGGTCCTGTTCATTCTATTATGCGCTTTGAATATATAGACTGGCATACTGGAGACAGGTCATACAATGCCGAAGAAATTACAAGTATATGGCCTGGAATGTATGCTTATAAAAACCAGGTCAGGCTAAATGGTCTTCAAGGAGATGAAATACTAATGGTCGGATTGGTAAATAGTAATACCGATGAGCCACTTACTGAATTAAATATTGATGATAAATTCACAATACTATATACACATGATAAACAAACCTATGATAAAGTATGGTACCTTGGGCTTGCTTTAATCCTTCCAAAAGATAAATATTTGGGATATGATGAAATTGGAGATGTTGATAAAGAAATAAATAATACTTTTTATGGTAAACTTCAAATAGAAAACGATAAACCAGTAAGTTATTATGCCGTGGGATGCTGGGAAATAAGCGATGAACAATTTACAGATTCGATATATTTTGAAAATTATGTTGTTGAATTGGCTAAACAACTGGGGGCAGAGGTAACAATAGAAATTAATACAAAATAAAAAACCTTATTTAATTACAAATAATTTTCTACAGGATTGCATCCCCATTGAATTTTCAATAATTATATAATACATGCCTGTAATTAAATCTTTAACTTCTATTTCAACATTTTCTGTAATGCCTTCACCAATTACTTTTTGCTCAATTATCTGTTTTCCAGATATATCAATAAAATTAATACTAAAATATTTATTCTCGGCAAAACAATTTGAAACAGTTATTTGGTTTTTTGCAGGATTAGGAAAAATATTCAAATCAACACTTGAATTAAAATCAATTGTATGATCGGTTAACGGAGCTGATTCAGTTGTAAATGACCATACTTCGCCTTCAGTTGTGCCATTTTCATTAACTTCGTCAATTCGCCAATAATAAGTTGTATTATATTCAAGGCTTTCGGAAGGCATATAAGTGTTATCTAAATAATTACCAATATATGATGGTGGATTTGTTTTACCAAAGTAAACATCATGCGAAGTGGCTTTCTGTCCCGGAGTCCAGCTAAGTTCTATCAATATGCTTATATCTTTTTGCCCTTCAAATGGATTTGGTTCTGTTGCTAATGTTGGGGCTCCATTCAAACCTAAGGTATTAACCTTTAATTCTATGCTTTTCTTCGAAGTATCAACCTCATTATAAGCCCTAATATTATAATAATATTCTGATAACGGTTCAAAATTAGTATCACTATAACATGTTATATCTTTATCTAAAAGTATATTAATTATTTCATTATCCTTTCCTGTCCGTTCCATGATAAATCCCGATTCATTATATGAATTATCTTTCCATACCAGATTTATTTCTTTACCAGATAAACTATCTAAGGTTAAGTCATTTGGAGGATATATCGTATTTTCAATTTCGAGGCTGGCGAGTATAAACGGGCCAAGTCCTTTCCCGTCATTTATATTAATATTGGTTTCATAAACATAATACTCATAAGTACCGTCCCTTCCATTTCCAAGACCAGCTGTTAAGCAGTTTTGAATTAAATTAATTGTTTCATCATTATTTTCAGTAATAAAATTAGTAATAATACCCTGATGAGCTTTTCGAGCTACTTGCATATAAGAAGTATCAATGTAACCCTTTCTTATAGCTTTTGCAATGGCATAAGTAAACATAACAGAAACTGAAGATTCTAAATAATTACCTTCCCTTCCCCCCTCATCAACAACCTGCCACCATAATCCGGAAGATGAATCCTGAAATTCAGCAATAGCTTCAGAAAACATTTGCATGATTGAAATAACTGAATCTCTGCCAGGGTGATTTAAAGGTAAAAAATCCATGACATCAACTATGGCCATAGCATACCAACCCATTGCCCTGCCCCAAAAGCTAGGTGACTGACCAGTTATTGGATCTGCCCAATCCTGTTCTTTACTTTCATCCCATCCATGGTAATATAAACCTTTAATACTGTCTCTTGTATACTTATGTACTAAAATAATTTGATTAATTACATCGTCAAAATCCGTGGACTCGTTAAATAATTCACCGTATTCAGCAAGAAACGGACTTCCCATATATAAACCATCAAGCCACATTTGGTGAGGGTATCTTAATTTATGCCAGAAACCGCCTTCCGATGTACGGGGATGATCATTTAATTGACTTTTAAGCAACTCAGCTGCTTTTTTATACTTTTCATATCCAGTTATCCTGTAAAGAAATAATACTATTGATCCTTCTTTTATTTCATCGATATTATATGCTGACAAATCATAATCTGAAATTTGACCCTGACTATTAATTACCTGATCAACAGAATTTTGAATATATTCAAAATATTTATCTTCGCCTGATATTTTCCATAATTCAATGAATCCTCTTAGTACAGTACCTGTAACATAGTCCCAACTACCATAAAAATTGGGATTTCTTTCCATTATCGATTCAGCCATTTT
>JAFGQQ010000007.1 GCA_016935595.1 Bacteroidales bacterium | reverse complement strand
ATATATGGGTTTTGTTTCAAGGGCCACCGTTTTTTCCGAATATCGTAAATTAATCAAGCATTTTTCCGAAGAATGATAATTATTTAACTTGCTTACCAGATTTTGGTTTTATGTGTTTAAATTTGAAGTTTTTTATAAAGTCTGAAATTCAATCAAGATTTTTTTGGTATGAACAAACTTATTAAAAAGATATTTAACTGGAGGATTGAAAACATAAATCAAAAGAGATTTACTTTGATATTAAGCTTTTTTTGTGGTTTATTAGGAGGATTAGCAGCAGTTATTCTTAAAAATGCCGTACATTATACACAATATTTTTTAACTAAGGGAATGAATGTTGAAAGCATTAATATATTATACCTGGCTTACCCGATAATTGGAATTATACTTACCGTAATATTTATAAGATTTTTAATTAAAGATCAGATCGGTCATGGTGTTAGCAGAATATTATATGCAATATCAAAAAACAAAGGATATTTGAAACCTCATAATAACTATTCTTCAATGGTTTCCAGTACATTAACCATTGGTTTTGGAGGTTCGGTGGGGTTAGAGGCACCTATTGTATTAACCGGAGCTTCGGTTGGTTCAACCTTGGGGAGGATGTTTAAATTAAACTATAAAAACACTGTTTTATTAATCGGATGCGGAACAGCAGGTGCAATAGCCGGAATTTTTAAAGCTCCTATAACCGGTGTAATATTTGCCCTGGAAGTTTTAATGCTCGATTTAACATTATGGTCAATTATTCCCCTGTTAATATCGGGAGTTTCAGGAGCAACGCTTGCTACTTTCTTACTGGGAAAAGAAGTGATTTTTAATTTTACTTTAAATGAAACCTCTTATTTAAATCATTTGCATTATTTTATTTTACTGGGTTTAATTGCCGGTTTTGTTTCTGTAATTTGTACCCGAGGTACAATTTTTATTGAGGAAAAGTTTAATTTAATTAAAAGTAGTTATTTAAAAATAGCAATTGGAGGTTTGCTTTTGAGTTTATTGATTTTTTTGTTTCCGCCATTATATGGAGAGGGATACAATGTATTAACAACGCTATTGAAAGGCAATGGAACAGATCTGGCTAATTTTAGTATATTTTATAATTTAAAAGATCAGTTTTGGGTTTTTACGGGTTTTCTGGTTTTGCTATTATTTTTTAAAATTATTGCAATGACTGCCACCACTGGGGCGGGTGGTGTTGGAGGTATCTTCGCCCCGACACTTTTTATGGGAGGAATAACAGGATATATTGTTGCCAGGGTATTGAATGTTTTTAATTTTATTCATGTCTCGGAAAAAAATTTCGCTTTGGTGGGTATGGCTGGTATGATGGCTGGAGTTATGCATGCGCCTTTAACAGCAATTTTTTTAATAGCTGAAATAACAGGTGGCTATGCTCTTTTCATTCCATTAATTATTACTTCTACCATTTCTTATTTAACCATTATGTATTTCGAACCACATTCAATTTATACACATCGTTTAGCGCAACGAGGCGAATTGATGACGCACGATAAAGATAAAACAGCTTTTCTTTTAATGAATATTGATGAATTAATTGAAAATGATTTTGTGAAAATAAGGTCTAATGCAACATTAGGAGATTTGGTAAAAGCTGTTTCACAATCAAGAAGGAATGTTTTTCCGGTTGTGGATAATGATGATAAAATGGTTGGAATTTTAACATTAAATGATATTCGTAATATTATTTTCAAACCCGAATTGTATAATGAAATATATGTAAGAAATATCATGTATTTTCCGGAGGTTTTTGTGAGTTACTACGATACATTAGGCGAAATAGCAGATAAAATTGAATCTTCGGGACGATTCAATGTGCCTGTTTTAAAAGATGGCAAATACATGGGTTTTGTTTCGAGGGCAAAGGTATTTTCTGCTTACAGGAAATTAATTAAGGATTTTTCGAAAGAATAAAATGATATTTATTTTCACTTTATTTTTATAAATTCAGGTTTCAACTTATATTTGGTTTTTCAAATTTAAATAATTAAAGAATTAAATGAAAAGAGACGAACTTGCTTTTAATATTATTGAAAAGGAACATCAGCGACAGCTAAGAGGTATAGAATTAATTGCTTCTGAAAATTTTGTAAGCGATCAGGTTATGGAAGCTATGGGAACCTGGTTAACCAATAAATATGCCGAAGGTTATCCGGGCAGGCGGTATTACGGTGGGTGTGAATATATAGATGAAGCCGAGACTTTAGCTATCGAAAGGTTAAAACAATTATATAATGCAGAATGGGTTAATGTACAACCTCACTCGGGGGCACAAGCCAATTCGGCAGTATTACTTACAGTTTTAAATCCTGGAGATTCATTCTTGGGTTTAAATTTATCACATGGAGGTCATTTATCACATGGCTCTCCAGTAAACAGTTCGGGAATTTTATATAATCCAATTGCATATACTGTTTGTGAGGATACTGGTTTAGTTGACTATGATATGATGGAGGAATTAGCCCTTAAACATAAGCCAAAGCTTATAATTGGAGGAGCTTCAGCCTATTCAAGGGAATGGAATTATAAAAGAATGAGACAAATTGCCGATAAAATTGGAGCAATTTTAATGATTGATATGGCTCATCCTGCCGGATTGATAGCTGCAGGATTGTTGAAAAATCCCCTGGAGCATGCTCATGTTGTAACTTCAACCACGCATAAAACACTTAGAGGTCCGCGAGGTGGTATTATTTTAATAGGTAAAGATTTTGAAAATCCATATGGACTTAAAACTAAAAAGGATGAAGTAAGGATGATGTCCTCATTGCTCGATTCTGCTGTTTTTCCAGGGATTCAAGGTGGCCCGCTTGAACATATCATAGCAGCCAAAGCTGTTGCTTTTGGAGAAGCCTTATCGCCGGAATTTAAGGAATATC
Source organism: Bacteroidales bacterium (assembly GCA_016935595.1). Next base: position 1,387 of record JAFGQQ010000007.1, on the reverse strand, counting down.
AGAAACAGGTACAAATCAATGCAAAAGTAATGGCAGATAAATTTATTGAAAAGGGTTATAAAGTTGTATCAGGTGGTACTGATAACCATTCCATGCTTATTGATTTGCGTACAAAAGTACCTGAATTAACAGGTAAAATAGCCGAAAAAACTCTCGAAAAAGCCGATATAACAGTTAATAAAAATATGGTTCCGTTCGACAGCCGTTCTCCATTTCAAACATCCGGCTTAAGACTGGGTACTCCTGCAATAACAACCCGGGGCGTGAAACAAGATTTAATTCCTCTGATTGTAGATTTAATTGATGAGGTGATTATAAATGTTGAGGACGAAGCCTTAATAAAGAAAATAAAAGAAAAAGTAAATAGCATCATGAATAAATTTCCATTATTTGCCTATTAACAAAACCTAAAAATCATGAAATATTTAAGTTTAATTTTGTTATTATTTTCAATAACCGTTTTAAGTGCTTTATCGAAAGATTTTGATAAAGCTGTTTCTTCTAAGAATCTTTTAAAGAATCCTTATGTAAAAAATGAAAATCCATTTATTACTTTACAGGATACATCGGTTTGGAGCCCTGAAAAAGATGTTTCTAAATTGAATAAGAAATTTGGGAAAAGTAGTTCCGGAAGTGGTTTTAAAGGAGGAATAGGGGCAGGAGTTGGAATTGGTTTACCTTATGGAGTTATAGGAGCCAGGTTATATGGTGATATTAGTTATATACAAGGAAGCTTTGGTTTAGGAGTCTTCCCATTACTTTGGGAACCTGTTTATGCATTAAGCGGCAGTATATTTTTCAATAAACCAGATCGTAATTTCAGACCAAAAATGACTTTATGCTTGGCTAATATTTCCCAAGCAATAGTTTTTCTTGATGAGAATTTAGAATTATTGTACTCTGAATCTCATCCTGGAGGAGCAATTTATTTTGGTGCTGACATTAAGCCATTTTCTTTTATAAGTTTTGATATTAATTTTGGATATTTATGGGGAAAACTTAATAATGATGAATTTACAAATCGCTATAATGAAAAGAAAAGCTATTATGAAAGCATTGGATATACATTTAATGAATTGACTCCCCCAAAAGGAAATGGATTTAAATTATCGTTAGGAGCTGCTTTATATTTAGGCATTTAGCAAATTTTAATTATTATGCCATCATATTATTGTTTTATCGAGCAATTTGTTTTATGGATTGTTGATCTTATGGTAATGATTTTAATAGTTAAATTTCTGCTGTTTTATCAAGGATGCTGTCCAAAAGGCTTTTAAAGGATTCTTAGTGCTTACTTTCTTGTTTTGTGCATTGCAGCACCCAATTTTTAAGCACCAAAGGTGCGATACCATCAGCCTGGACTGAATGTCCAGGTTACATAATAGTT
>JAFGQQ010000499.1 GCA_016935595.1 Bacteroidales bacterium | reverse complement strand
TGCAGCAGAAGGAAGTTCCTTTGCCTCAGTTGATGGAGAGGCATACACAAGAGCAGAAGCTGATGCCGCACAAGCTAAAATTGACTTCATCTATTACTTTGGTTCAACAAACAAAGCTACATTTGCCGCTCCAAATGATGAAAGCGTTAATGGAGTGGGAGCAAGTTCTTTCGACTGGACTGCAGATTGGGATCCTCAGAATGCTACTAAATTTAAATCAAGTACATTAACTACTGCAGAATTTGATGCAATTACTATGGATGGCGCAATTGTTACTGCAGCCGAAAATGCTAGTGAAAGCAAAATCACCAAAATGGAAGCAGATAAAGTATATGCTTTTATAACTGCATCTACATCTGAAAATCCTAGCAAAATGGGATTAATTAACATCGTTTCAATAGATGGTGAAGCTGATGGAACAATTAGTATTGAAGTTAAAATACAAGAATAATAATTCTTAATATTTTAATAAAAAACCCGCCGAATGGCGGGTTTTTTAATTCTCTGTAAACGTGCAAAATAACCTCTTTATTTCAATTCCTTCCTAAAAATAAATATGACATATATCATCATATTTAAAAACATTTTAACAATTTAATATTCATATAATTTATATATTTGAAAATTGATAAACCTTTCAGGAAGATATTTACTAACTATTCTTTTCTGAGATAAAACTAAAATCATGGGATACAACAATAAAAGGAAAAAAATTAATTTAATTTTTAAAAAATTAAAATTCAACAAATTTTCAACCAAAGTAATATTCTTTATTACTGGTATAGCCGCAACAATGTGGTTTTTAATAAGGGTTATTCCTAAGCCCTCAAGGGCAAGTTACCCCTGTATGCGTGCAAGTGCACCTATTATGTCGGGTTTCATATTGTACCTTATAAGCCTGCCTGCATCGGTGTTCCTGTTAAAGAAAGCAAAAAATAAAATCAGGCAATCAAAATACTGGATAGCCGCAGTTTGCTTTGCAGGTTTTATAATTAGCACAACATTTTTTGTAATTAACAATAATTTTAAAACAAAAGCATTAGCCGAAACCGACCCTGCTTCAATTATTCCAAACAATCCCATTGGAACTCCTCATGGTATTTTTCCAGGCCGGGTAGTTTGGGTTCACGATCCAGATGCCACAAATGAAGATATGTTAAATACTGCGGGGCATTACTGGTACGAAGATGAAAATGTTAACCAGGACGTGATTGAAAAAATGCTGGCAGATGGTATTAGAAAACTTACCGGACAAGATACAGTTGCCGGTGCATGGAACAAACTTTGTGAATATTTCAATGAAAAACATGGAAAAGGAAGCGTTGGATACACCAGCGGCGAAAAATTCTTTATTAAAATTAATGTTACAAACTCATGCTGCAACATGAGCGGAACCGAAAAAGTTGGCGATAAACAAAGAATGGATGCTACACCACAACTAATGCTTGTTCTTTTAAAACAATTGATAGAAGAAGTTGGCGTAGCGCAATCGGATATTTCAATAGGCGATCCTTACAGAACTTTCCGTGATGAATACTGGGATAAATGTCATACCGTTTATCCCGATGTTAAATATTATGATGGAAGAGGTATAAACGGGAGAATTCAAACCCAGCCATCTTCTGAACAATTACTTAAATTCAGTGATGGAAATAATACATCCTCCATACCCCAGTCTTACCTGGATGCAGATTATTTTATAAATCTGCCATGCCTGAAATCACACGATGTGGGCGGTATAACTCTTGGCGCTAAAAATCACCAGGGATCAGTATTAGAAGAAGGAGATGCCCCGCAAAATCAATCTGCCATGTATATGCATTATTCTTTACCGGGAGAAAGTGAAGGTATAGGTTTATATCGCCATCTTGTTGATTATTTAGGACATAAAGATTTGGGAGGGAAAACTTTAATTACAATAATTGATGCTATTTGGTCGGGCGAAAACTGGGAAGGAAATATTGAAAAATGGCAAATATTTCCGTTTAATAACGATTATACTTCATCCGTATTCCTTTCACAAGATCTGGTTGCTATTGAATCGGTATGCTACGATTTTCTACTTGAAGAATACAAAGACAGAACAACAAGAAGATTCCCTTATATGTTAGGTGCTGATGATTATCTTTACCAGGCAGCAAGTTCCGATTACTGGCCAACAGGTATAGTATATGATCCGGAAGGAGACGGAACACCTATTGGAAGTTTGGGAGTTTTTGAACACTGGAATAATGCCACTGATATGAAATATTCCAAAAACCTGGGAACAGGTAATGGCATTGAATTTATAAAATTATCGAAAGTATTAGGCCCTCAAATTATTAGTGAATTTAAAAATATTTCTTATGAAAACACAGGCATTGAACTTGTTATAACCGATAGTTTATTACTCCATTTTGAAGATAATAGCGGAGATTCTATCATATTTACAGTAACAACCGGCCATGATAGTTTAACTGCAACAATTACAAATAATAATATTTTATCAATAAAAACAGATTATAATTTTATCGATACTATTCAGGTAGTGGTTACTGCCACAAATAGCAATTCCAGCACAGAAGCCAGTTTTAAAGTTTATATCAATACAGGTAAAAAGTACATAGCTAAAAAGGCAAAAACAGCGCCTGTGTTAGACGGGGATCCTTCTGACAGTTGCTGGAGTAATGTTAATTGGACATTAATAAACCAGGTTTGGCTTCCTTACGGAAGTGTGGTTTCTGCAAATGATTTTAACGGGAAATATAAGGCTGTGTGGACACAGGATTCCCTTTATCTACTGGCAGAAATTTATGATGACGTATTAGATGTTGGAAATCCTAACATTACTGTTAATTACTGGCAATACGATTGCCTCGAGCTCTTTATTGATGAAGACAAATCAGGTGGAGAACATGAAAACAATTTCAATGCATTTGCTTATCACCTGAGTGCCGAAGGAAAT
>JAFGQQ010000498.1 GCA_016935595.1 Bacteroidales bacterium | reverse complement strand
TCGTTTTTCCTTTGTCTACCTGCTGCTTCATTAATATAATTAGGTATATCAATATCACCTGATGCATTCGAATATGCACGTACATTCAAGTTCCCTGAAAAACGGTATCTTTTTTTATATCTTAATTGCCCGGTTCCGCCAGAAGTTCCCGAAGTATAAAAATCTCCTGTTAAATTTAAATCCATATAGTCGCTTATCGCCCAATAATATCCGCCACCTCTAAGATAAAATCCTCTCAAATTTTCTTCTCCATATTCGGGAACAATAATACCCGAAGTCTGGGTTTTAGTACTCGGAAAAAATCCAAAAGGAATAATAGGAAAATATAATGGCACATCTTCAACAACCAAATAAGCGGGTCCTGAAATAACTTTGTCATTTGGAATGGCTTTGGCTTTTGTTAAGGCTATATAAAAGTGTGGATGCGCCTGGTCACATGTTGTATACTTACCTTTATATAAATGAATTTCACCATTTGCCTGTCTTTTGGTTTTTTCGGCATGCAAATACCCGTCAGATTGTTCTGTAACTACTTCAGTAATTATACCTTTCCTGGTTTTAAAATTGTACCTCATCTCTATTGCTTCGTATGATTCATTTTTCTCAGTAAAAACAGGATTTCCAGTTATTACACCACTTGAATCGGGTAATCCAATGGCATATATTTCATTATTATCAAGGTCGAGTTCAATAAATGCCGATTTCAATTCCATATCCTGGTAAGTGATAACAGAATTACCATATAAAAAAACCTTTTTATTGTCTAATGAAAATAGAATAGAATCTTCAGCCGAATAATCGATTGGTGAATCTAATATATTTTTTGATTTTCTTTTTTCTTTTCTTTTTAAAGTATCATTTGTTAAGGTATCATTAACTGATAAAGAATCGATATCTTGAGTTGAAAATATATAAACTGCCGATTCAGACGAATAAGCTGCAATGTGGATAATATTAATTACCCAAAATATAATAAATAAAACTGTTTTCTTGTTTTTAGTAAACAACTTTATATTTTATTTTTGTAATATTACTCTCTGAAAAAAGAGTTCAAAACTATTAAAAATTCAACGAGTAATAAAACATGTTAAATTATTTAATAAAATTAATATATTGTAAAAAACGCAAAATCAGGTTTTATCATATTATTTTTATTACATTTTTTATACCATTTATACTATTTTCACAAAAAGAAAATGGTTATAAACTTAAAACTGTTGTGATTGATCCGGGACATGGCGGCAAAGATTATGGCGCCATAGGGGAATTTGGGCGAGAAAAAGATATTGTGCTTAAAATTGCATTAAAATTAGGTAATTATATAGAAGAAAATATGCCTGAAGTTAAGGTCATTTATACACGTAAAACAGATATATTCGTCCCATTACACGAAAGGGCAGAAATTGCCAATAAAAATAATGCCGATTTATTTATATCTATACACGCCAATTCAAATCCAAGCACGAAACCATACGGAACCGAGACATATGCAATGGGTCAGCATAAAACCGATGAAAATCTGCAGGTTGCACAACTCGAAAACTCAGCCATTCTTTACGAAGAAAACTACATGGAAAATTATGAAGGTTTCGATCCGAATTCGAGTGAGTCATATATCATTTTTAATTTGTTTCAATCATCATTTCTTGATCAAAGCATTGATTTTGCAGGATATATACAAAATGAATTTCGTGACAGGGCACAAAGAAAAGACAGGGGTGTTAAACAGGCAGGATTTTTGGTTCTCTGGAAAACAACCATGCCGAGTGTATTAATAGAAACCGGATTTATCAGCAATTCAAAGGAAGAAAAGTATTTATTGTCAGATGAAGGGCAAACTTATCTTGCATCTGCCATATACCGTGCGTTTCGCAATTATAAAACATGGTATGATGAAATAAATGCTCTGCCGGAAGATGTTGCCCATACAAATATTCCCAAATCAGACAATCAAAATAATCCAATATCAAATAATATTGATCAAATTTTTTTTAAAGTTCAAATTGCCTCATCCAGCAAACCCATATCACATAACTCGGATTATTTTAAGGGAATGGATGTTCAGGAAATACAATACTCTGGTTTATATAAATATGTGGTAGGTAATGAAACCGATTTTAATGAAGTGCTAAAATTAAGGGAAACAATAAAAACAGAATTCCCTGATGCATTTATTATTGCTTTAAAAAACGGGGAAATAGTACCCTTAGATAAAGCATTATCAGAAATTAGAAATGAAAATTAAACAATAATATGTTAAAAATAAGAAAAGAAGCAAAAATAGGATTATTAGTATTCATAGTAATTGCAATATTAATTTGGGGGATGAATTACCTGAAAGGAATAAATATTTTATCCAGTAAAGATAAATATTATGTTATATATGACAGAATTGAAGGACTTCAGAAAACCTCCCCTATATTGTTAAGAGGGTATAAAATTGGTTTTGTAGGCGATATTTATTTCGATGAAACAAACAAAAATAATATTATTGTAGAATTGATGATAGATAACAATTTTAAACTTCCCAAAAATACTATTGCCAGTATATTTAGTTCCGATTTAATGGG
>JAFGQQ010000497.1 GCA_016935595.1 Bacteroidales bacterium | reverse complement strand
TATATTCGTCCTCTTCAAGTAAAGTAAAAGGCTCTTTACCATAAATTCCATCCCATCGCAAATAATTACGGGTGTACCAAAAAACCCTCCAGTTTAAACTTTGAACAACATTGTTATTAAGAGTGTACGATTTCAGAATTTCCAGTTCGTTAGCTACCACAGCCCCTGCCCCTCCAAGCTCTTTATCGAAAAACTCCTGGAAACTAAACAAATCGCTCGATTTGGGAACCATTATCGTTGCTTCGGTCTTGAAAACCTGATGCTGCATTTTAGAATAAAAGAAAGATACAGTAATTCCCAAGACTATACTAATAGGTATCAAATACCAATTCCTGACAATGAGAAAAATTATCCTTTTATAATCTATTTGATCTTCATCATCTAATGATGGGTATGGTTGAGATAAATTCTCTTGTAGCATATTATGTGTTAACTCTTTGAACTAATGTAAAATAATAATTGAATTCTATAAAACAAAACATGAAAAACAAATTCCTTGTTCAAACAGGTTGCATTACCTGTATTTAACCAATAAGGCGAATGATAAAAAAACAGTAAAACTAACCTTAAAGACGCTAATTGATACGAAAATCACGAAGCTTTCTTCGCGAGCTTGGTACAATTATTTCTTTTATTGATGGTTAATTATTACAAAATATTTAAAATGCCAGACCCAATACCGCTACTAAAATACTAATGGATGAAAATACCAGCGATAAAGCCTGGCTATTAAGCTGAAAATTCTTATTCTTACCCGGTTCAACAAAAACATAGTCATTAGGTTGTAAATAAAACCCTTCAGCCAAAAATATATTCTTACTACTTAAATCCAAATTCATAGCAACACGGCCTTCCTGTTTTGATCGAACAACCAAAACATGCTTAATATTGGCATAATCAGTATTTCCATTTGCAAGCGCAATTGCATCCAAAACCGTAATTTTATTATTGTAATTATAATAAACCCCCGGGCTACGAACCTCACCCAAAACAGTGACCTTATAATTAAGTAATTTAACTTTAACAATAGCGTCCTTCAAAAATTTATTAGTAAACTCCTGGATAACATTTTCTATTTCCGATTTAGGAGTTCCGGCAACAGATACTTTTCCAAGAATAGGAAGATTTAAATCACCATTGGAATTTACTTCGTACCCATAAATATAGGCTCCCTGAGGAGTTAAAAATTTCTGATGTTGCGAACTGGTGACTTGTCCCATACCTTCCTCGGGATTAAATAAAGCATTTACCTCCGGGTCGATGGACTTTATACTTACATATAAAACATCTCCGGGTTTAATAATGTATTGGCTTGCCGATTCCGGTAATGCACTAAACCCTTCATTATTTACAACATCTTTGATATAAATTAATTCCTTACTGCTGCGGCACGAAGTAAATCCCGAAACTACCAGAAAACACATCAAAATTTTGAAATAACTATAACTATTTAATTGCCTATGCATCATGAATTAATTTGATATTACAATAATTACTCTTCCATAACCTGTAAAGTCTTATTAACATAACTGAATGTTTGCGTTAGTTAATATTTTACAGCAAATTTAATATTTTATTCAAAAATAAGCCTTATTTGCAGATTTTATACATATTTCTACCTTGAGTAAGTAAAAATTTGGTATTAATTAAAATGAAAATATGTAGGAACACCTAAAAGCCTTTTCACTGATTACAATAAATATTGTCCTCTAGATATAGCTTCGCCACCATGAGTCACATAAAACTCATATACCTAATTCGCATTATCCTGGTTCCAAACCCTTAACCAGTTTGCTATTTGCTTATCTACGCAACGTTACAATTCTTACGAAGCAATCGTTTTCGATGCTTGATTGTCAACGATGGAATTTGCAATAATAAAAATCCCAGCGCTAAGATAATTACCATAAGATATAATGCTCCAATGTTTCGTAATACAACAGAGACAATAATAAAGGCAATGTTCACACTACTTAATATCATTACTACCTGTAATTGAGAATAACCCAACGATAGCAACCTATGATGAATATGTGATTTATCAGCACTAAAGGGAGACGATCCATGTATTAAACGTCGTACAAAAACCCTTATTGTATCAACCGCAGGTAAAATAATAACTGAAAGGGCCATCCCGGCCGATGATGAAAACCGGTAAGGAATGAAGGTCTCCGACCTAACAGAATTCATTTCCATAAAGCTGATAGTAAAAATAGCTACTAAAAAACCTAATATCAGGGAGCCTGTATCGCCCATGAAAATTTTATATTTATCGCGACGCATATTATAATAAAGAAAACCCAATACCGACCCAATAATACCGGCACCAATAGCAACCATAGCCCATTGGCCATTTATTAAAAACCATAATGAAAATGCTAAGATGCAAATAATAACAATTATGGATGCCAAACCGTCAATCCCATCAATTAAATTGAACCCGTTAACAATAAAGACTATAAATCCTATGGAAATTAACAGACTAACTAAATAACCCGGTTCACCAGGTATTAGACCATAAAAATTAGTGAAACGCAAATCACCTGCCCAAACAATAATGGCAGCAGCAACTATTTGACCAATAAATTTCACAATTGGAGCTGTTACAAGTATATCATCCTTTACACCTATAACAAAGATTACCAGCATAGAAGGGATTAAATATGGAATAATAACCCTTCCTCCAAACTCATTATAAACTGAATATATAAACAAGAAGCTAAAAAAGATAGCAATACCTCCAAGAGTGGGAACCCTACTTTTATGTATACGTCGTCCTCCAGGCTCATCATAAAGCTTTTTTGCATGCGATACCGTCAAAATTGTGGGTATTGAAACAAAGACCATAACGAATGATAACGCCAAAGCCAATAATATTAGTAGAACTTCCTTTTCCAATTTTAATTATTTAATTTCAAGATAAAACCTTATCCAATCCGCCCCTACTAATAGCTGATGAAAGAGATAAGGCACTAATAACATGCTAAACAATTAATAATTTATCTATTATCTCGTTGATAAAAGATTATTCATAAAAACTTACCCCTTTGTTAAAAATCAAATTGTAAAAAACAATTGATTACATCCAAATCTAAATGCAAATATTCACCCTACTTCCAGGCCCTTTTTTAAAGAACGTTTGAGATTGTTTTACAAGACTCTGTAAAGTGAAAATATTATATATAAAAGTCCTTGTCGTAATATTATGTTAAGAAAAACACCTGGAACACAGTAAAATTTTAAGCAGTATAAAAAAACTATTTGCACATCACTCTAACAACCTGCAAAGCAGTAAGTTAAATAATCAAACATTGCTATTAACTTTTCATCCTAATAATCAACATCAGATAATTAATTAAAAACCCCTCCTGCTTGCCGGAGGGGTCGTCAGTGCCCAGAACAGGACTCGAACCTGCACGTACTTGCGTACACTAGTCCCTGAAACTAGCGCGTCTACCAATTTCGCCATCTGGG
>JAFGQQ010000090.1 GCA_016935595.1 Bacteroidales bacterium | reverse complement strand
TGGGATTTTTCTTCACGTGTGTATGGGAATATGAAAAATTTATATTTTGTAGATAGCAATATATGGCTTGCTTCAATGGTCGAATCCTTTAATGGTAAAGTATATGATACATTAATTATGAGGACAACAAACTCCGGAAAAGACTGGCAGTGGATATTATCTTCAAATTTAGTCAATAAATTCTACTTCTTCGATAAAGAAAACGGAATAGCTGTTTGTAAAGGTGGAAATATTATTAAAACGGAAGACTCTGGCAATTCATGGACTAAGCTGGTAAAAATCTCAAATGCCAATTTATCCGATATTGAATTTATAAATGAAAGCAAAGGCTTTGTAATAACTGAACAAGGTGAATTATTTGTAACTACAGATAAAGGCTTAAACTGGAAAGATGCGAAACTGAACTCACCTTATGTTTTAAATGATATTTTATTTACTGATGAATACAATGGATATATTTTTGGAACCGCTGGCTGCGTATTTATTACAAGAGATGGGGGAAACCAATGGTCGAATAGTACTATCAATAAAAAAGTTCATTTTTTAAAAGCTTTTTTTGTGAATAATTCAACTGGCTATGTTGTAGGAACCAATGGGTCAATATACAAAACAAATAATAAAGGAATTAGTTGGATAAAAATGTTCACAGGGATAAATAATGATCTGACTTCGGTATATTTTATCAATGAAAATACTGGTTTTGCTGGAGGAAATCAGATACTCTTAAAATATAATGAATCTGAAGGAACCATATATACATGGGAAAACGGAAGCGATATTTCCGACATACATTCTCCTTTGCAAAGTATAACAGTTACAGACGATCATTTCTATAAGGCTTCTATTATTGCATCTCAAGGTTGCGGTGATTCGGAAATATCATATAATATCAAAGCATATAAAGGGGAGTTGAGTGTTAAAGATATTAGTAAAGAAATCCTATGTGGCGATAAGGTGGTTATTGATTTAAAAGTTGATTGTCCTAACTGCATCGACCTGGAATATGAATGGTCGCCTGCCACCGGGTTAAATGGCACCTTAATCAAAAATCCTATTATTAATACCGATGTATCAAAGGAATATAGAGTAAAAGTTACTAATCCTTCTGCATGTGGGGGCGAACAAACAGCCACTGCAAATGTAAAAATACAAATTATTCCACCAGTAATTTTAGCAGTAAAGTTGGCTGAAGATAAAGTCAGGCTTAGCATTAAAGGAAAATACGATTCCTATTTATGGTCGACCGGACAAACAACGCCAACAATTACGGTTGGTTATGGAACTTACACTGCTTTTGTAACAGCAGCAAATGGTTGCTCATCTGAAACAGAACCTTATGTTTTCAACAATAGTAATCCGGATAATATCACAAATGCCGAAGTAAATGAGGTGTTGTTATATCCGAACCCTGCTGATGATATTATTTATTTTGCCCTTCCTTTAGAAAATAGCAAATGCAAAGTTGAAATTTATAACCTTCAAAGTCAAAAAGTATCTCATTTCGTTGTTTATCAATCATATGGTAATATTCCCGTTTCTGCTTTGGCTAGTGGGTTATATTTTATCCATTTTATTGGTGAAAACAAAAAATTCGTTCACAAATTCTATAAGCAATAAGGGTGTATATTTCGATAAATGTCATTAATCTGAATGAATGATAAAATGCATATAATATTTAATTTTAGGCAAGGTTTAAATATAATTAAATATAAGTTAAGTTTTCAATTAACGCCCTGTTATATGGATCGCTTATAAATTAAAGTTTTTATCTTTAATTTTTAATAATGTTAAAACACAGCATATCAATAGTATTGCTTCTTATCATGAATTATGGACTGGCACAAAATCTTGTTCCAAATCCATCATTTGAAGATCGCATTGATTTTAAAAGTAAATCAGGAGATTGGTTTAAATGTTTAAAATCAGACACACCGGATTATTTTTATTTTGATTCTCTTACAAAACAAAACCATATATTTGAAACGTATTTAGGAAATGTAAAACCCAGAACCGGTAACGCTTGTATAGGGTTATTTTTTTACCGCAAACATAAATATAAAAATAGCCGGAATATAAGGGAATACATCCAGGTGAATTTACTAGAACCGCTCGAAAAAGACAGCCTTTATTTATTTGAGTTTTATATATGGCTCGACATAGAGTCAAATATTGCTATCAAAGATTTTGCTGTTTTCTTTTCACCCGAAAGAATCTATTATAAAAGTAACAAGGACATATTCCAAATTAAACCACAAATTATTTATAACAGCAATTTTGTGACCGAAAAAGCCAACTGGACTAAAATATCGGGATTATATAAAGCACAAGGAAACGAAAATTATATGGTTATTGGAAGTTTTAGTACAGACAATAAATTAAAAAAAATGAGGCTTAAAGAATCCGCCCAGGATGAAAATAAAATAAATAAATGGGATACCAAAAACCGGGAATATATTTCATATTATTACATGGATGATGTTAGCCTGGCATTAACTGATATTACCTCAAATGAAGAAATGAATATGCAGGAAGATATTTTTTCAGAAATAAACGACAGCGAGTTTATTGATAAAGCAGATGAATTTGAAATTGAAAATATCCATGTTGATTCTGTTGTTGTATTAAAAAATATTCTTTTTGAGTTTAATAAAGATGAAATCCAACCCATATCTTATAATGAACTAAATAAACTTTTAACTTTACTTAAAAATAATCCGGAATTGAAAATTGATATTTATGGCCATACCGACAATATAGGTAAAGAAAAATACAATCAAAACCTATCTGAAAAACGGGCAAAAGCTGTATTTAATTTTTTGATAAAAAATGGCATTGAAGAATCGCGTTTGACGTTTAAAGGATATGGGAGTTCAGTGCCAATAAAAAGCAATAATTCGGAAGAAGAAAGAAAGTTGAACAGGAGGGTTGAATTTAAAGTAACTGAAAAATAATGGATTATAAATATTATTGTAAGTTTTTTTTTATTTTGTTCATCGTGTTGGCATTTAAAACAAAAGAAATGTTTGGCCAATCAATTCTTTTATACGACCAATACTATTTACACAATGAAATAGCCAACCCGGCATTTTCGGGACTAAATAAATATCCTGTAATAAATTTTTCTTATAAAAAACAGTGGATGAATATTGAAAATGCACCTGCAATACAAATTCTGAGTTTTTCACAGCGAATTAATGAATATGATTTTTATAAACCCAAAAGTTATCTCAATAAATCAAAGTTTAAGTCAAAAGGGAGGGCTGGTATCGGGGCATTGGTCTTTTCAAATACAAACGGGCCAATACGTAATATTGGCGGACACCTTAAATATGCATATCATATGCCTGTAAAATCTGCAAATATTTCAACAGGGTTATCCATCTCGCTTATTCAAAACACCTTAAACCAGTGGCAATTCGAACCTGGCCAGGCAAACGATCCATTATTGAATTTTAAAGCCGATAATCTGTTATTTACCTGTATAGATGCCGGGGTCCTATATAGCAATGACGAATTTTTTGCAGGAATATCCTTCCCTGAAGTTATTAAATTTCGGAAAAACCTTTCAAAAACAATTGGAATTGACCAAACTTATTTTATTGTTTCTTCGGGCTATTTGTATAAAATTAACAAAGTAATGGCTTTTGAACCTTCTTTATTCATATTCTCAAATTCATGGAGCAAATTCAATTGGGAATTGTATTCAAAAATTTATGTAAAAAATAACTGGTTTGCCCTATCATTCAATTATAAAGAACATATAAAAACATATATTAGTTTTAAATATAACAAACTTAATCTTGGCTATTGTTTTTCCTATATTTTTAGTAAAATATCAACATTTAATCCTGGAAATCACCAGTTATTTGTTGGATTAAATGTTGGAATTAAAAGAAATGAAAAAGAAGGGGAAAGCTTGGTCTTAATATTTAAGTAATTTAATAATGAAGTTTATAAATAAATATGCAAAATTGGTTTTAAGTATAGTTTTTATCTCAACCATAAATAAGAGTGGCTTAAATGCCCAATTTTTTGCCAATCCGTCTTTTGAGGATGAGCCTAAATTGCATTATCCGCCAATTGAATGGGAAACTTGCTTTGACAACAACAATACGCCTGATGTTTATGGTGGGACAGGCCCATCATTTTCCGATGTGACCCTTTCTGCCACTAATGGCAAAACGTTTGTTTTAATGCGGGTAAGGAAAGATAGCACTTATGAGGATATGCAAACAAAATTATTGCAGCCGGTTAAATCCGGAATTTGCTATAAACTCGAAATAGACCTTGCTTATGATGAATTTGTAACATGGGACCTTGAGCCAACAAAACTCTGTGTTTATGGAGGAAAAGAAAAATGCAGGAAGGATCAAAAACTTATTGAATCAAAACCAATAGTAAATACAAAATGGCAGAGGTTTGTATTTGATTTTATTCCGGATGAAGATTATGAATATTTATATTTTGTTCCGGAGTGGGATGGCAAGAACCTTTATAACGGTGCAATTATTATGGATAATTTAATTCTTCATGAAGGTTGGAACAATTATTACTTTGTGAAACTTGATACAATTGTTGATATTGGCAGTTCCTTTCCTTTAAGGCCAACACAGAGTGGATCATACAACTGGAACCCAAAAACGGGTTTAGACTGTTACGATTGTAAGAATCCTATTGCTACAATTTCTGATTCAATAACCTATAGCATAACTATTAGCGATAATCAGCAGTGTGGCGAATACATTGAAGTTTTTAAAATTGGATATTATTGCGAAACAGACAGTTTTTATATGCCAATAGAAATGCTCGATACATTATTAAATCCAGATGAGGTAATAGCCCTTGAGCCATCAATTAGTATGCGGTACCTTTGGTATCCGAAAACAGGTTTAAGTTGCAGCGATTGTCCTTTGCCTCGGGCAAGGGTAAATAAAACCACTGATTATTTCGCCACCCTTTTAAAACCAGAGGGTTGTTATACTATCGAAAAATTTACATTACGCTCTATTTGCGATACTATTCCAGTAAAAAATAAACTCGATACAACTTTAGCTAAAAACTCGGTAATATTTTTACATGCAGGGTCAAGTCCAGAATACTTGTGGCAGCCTGCAGTTAATATCGATTGCTACGACTGTTCTAAGCCACAATTGTTCGTTCAAACTCCACAAATATATTTTGTTTCTATGCTAAATGATGAGGGTTGTATTTATAAAGAATCATTCAAAATTGGAGTTGTTGATTGTGATACTTTAATTAAAAATCAATTTTATACTGCACTTGATACAACAATAAAACCAAATAGCCCATTAACATTATATCCTACCGGTGGCCAGCAATTTTACTGGAAACCTATTCCCGGATTGAATTGTTATGATTGTCAAAATCCGGTAGTT
>JAFGQQ010000496.1 GCA_016935595.1 Bacteroidales bacterium | reverse complement strand
GAAAATAAAATCATCCAAAGCATATGCCGTTTTTTATAATGTCCTATTTCATGGGCTAAAACAGCAACTATTTCTTCAGTAGTTAAATCATTAATTAAAGTATCGAACAATACAATTCTTTTTTTAGGTCCTAAACCGCTAAAGTATGCATTTGCCTTGGTTGATCTTTTCGATCCGTCAATTACATATACATTATCTAATTTAAAACCGGCTTTTTTACAAAATTCTTCAATAGCAATCCTTAGTTCACCGCTTTCAAGTGGAGTTTGTTTATTAAATATAGGCACAATTAAGGTAGAATAAAACATGGTCATAAATATGCTGAATGCTGTAGCCAGGGTCCATGTATAAATCCAGAACATATCGGTGGTTCTTAAATAAAACCATATAACTAAAGCTAATAATCCACCGCCAATTATTATTGCCAGCATCCAACTCTTGAGCTTATCGAGTATAAATGTTTTTGTTGTTGTTTTATTGAATCCGAACTTTTCTTCAATTACAAATGTGTCGTATATCGAAAAAGGAGTATTAATTAAATCGGATGCAAACATTAAAATGCCAAAAAATACCAAAGCAATTATTATATATTGATCAACCAGGTTTCTTGCTATATTATCAACAAAAGCGAATCCACCAAGAAATAACATTAAGAACATTAATATTAAATTAAAACTGCTTGATATTAATGAAAATTTATTGTTTACCTTTTCGTAGTTTTGAGATTGCATATATTTTTCAGCATCGTAAATACCTTCCAGTTCTTTTGGTAGTTTATTGCTCCACATAGTAGAATTTAGATAAACTAAAAATTGGTCGAGTAAATATCCGAAAAGTAAAATCCCGATAATTATATAAAAAACTATATTATACATGTAACAAGTAATTTAAAATTGAAGTGCAAAATTATACTTTGTTTTATATATTAAAAATGTTAAATAGATGAATTACCAAAAAAAATATATTTTTTATAGATTTGAGAAATAATTCATTAAAATAAATGAATAAATATCTTCATAAATATATACTTCTAATTTTCATTTTAATAAATTTTAATATCAAAATTGGTGCTGAAGTTCGAGAATTAAAATTTACAAGGCTGTCAGTTGAAGAAGGACTTTCTCAAAGCTGGGTATTAACTATAGCCCAGGATTATTTAGGATATATTTGGATCGGCACAAATGACGGGCTTAATAAATATGACGGTTATAATTTTACCGTTTATAAACATAATCCAAAAATAAAAAAAAGTTTATCGAATAACAGAATTCTATATTTATTTGAGGATAAAGATAAAAATTTTTGGGTGGGGACCAATAATGGTTTAAACTTATATGACAGGAACAATGATAATTTTATAAGACAACCTCACTGGCCTTCCTCTAATATTTCATGCATATTACAAGATAGTAATGGCGATTTATATATTGGAAGTGGTATGGGACTATATGTATATAAATATATATCTGATAGTGTTTTACATATATTTTATCAATCCGGAATTGAGAATTCAATCTCTTCAAATATGATTAATTTTTTATTACAAGATAAGAATGAAAATATCTGGATAGGAACTAATAATTCCCTTGATATAATTAATAAGATTGATTATTCTGTTATTTGCCGGTTTAATAACAGAACAATCCCAAACATATCAGATAATGATGTTAGATATATTATTGAAGATCATGAAGGAAGAATTTGGGTTGGCACAAGTTCAGGAGGCATCAATTTGATTTATTATGATAGTATTAATTATAAAAATTCAAAGATTTTTAATTATCAAAATGATGAGAGTAATATATATAGTATTAGTAAGGGCACCATATTATCTATATTGGAAAGTAAAAATCATTATTTATGGATAGGTATCGAAAACGGAGGACTTGATATTATTGACCTGAATAGTTTTAATGAGACTGATCCTAAATTTAATCATTATAAACACAATCCCCAAGATGCCAAAAGCATTGGTAATAATTCAATTCATTCTATATTAGAGGATATTCAAGGCAATATTTGGATAGGAACTTATGGTAACGGGATCAATATGTGCCAGTTAGGTGTTGATTATTTTTCCTATTTCAGAAATATTTCAAATAACCTGAATAATAAATTTGTTAATGTAATATTTGATGATAATAAATACCTGTGGATTGGAACTGAGGGGGGGGTGAATTTATATGAGAAAAAAACCGGAATACTCCATAATTTTACTTATGATCCCTACAATCAAAATAGTTTATCATCAAATGCTGTATGGGCTATTGAAAAAGACAGGGAAGGAAATATCTGGATCGGAACTTGGGCCGGAGGTCTGAATAACTATGATTATAAAAAGAATGTTTTTTATCATTATAAGTTTATTAATAACAATCCAAACAGCCTTAGCAGCAATAATATTTTTTCAATACTTGAAGATACACACGGTAATTTGTGGATTGGGACAATGGGTGGCGGACTTAATTTATTCAATAAAGAAAATAATACATTTACAAGATTTATTCATGATGAGAATAATGAAAACAGCATTTCAGAAAACTGGGTAAGAATGATTTATGAAAACAGTTATGGAGAATTGTGGCTATCAACAACTGTAGGTTTAGATATTTATGACAAAGAAAGCGGAGTTTTTACACATTTTTATCCGGATGAAGATGATCCAAAGAGTTTAAGCGATAAAGGAGCCGTGGTAATATTTGAAGATAGCAGGAAAAATATGTGGTTTGGAACCCAAAACGGATTAAATTTATTTCATCGTGCTGATTCATCTTTCAAGTGTTACCTTGAAGAAGACGGACTGCCAAATAATACGATTAATGGTATTCTTGAAGATAGTCATGGAAATTTATGGATCAGCACGAATAAAGGCATTTCAAAATTTATTAATGGAACGGAAATTCCGAAAAATCCGGTTTTTAAAAATTTTGATATAAGTGACGGATTGCAAGGAAATGAGTTTAACAGGCGATCGGCATATAAAAATAAAGAAGGATTCATGTTTTTCGGAGGTATAAATGGATTTAATGCATTTCATCCTGATAGTATTAAAGATAATTTTTTTATTCCAACAGTAATTATAACTGATTTTTATATTTTTAATAAACCTGTTCCAATTAATAAAAAAGGAT
>JAFGQQ010000006.1 GCA_016935595.1 Bacteroidales bacterium | reverse complement strand
TAGCAGCAATGCCAAAAGGGTGGAGTTATAGTTTAAAATCTGGAGGATGGAATATCAAACAAATCTCCATACTTCCTGGGCAAACAAAGAATTTAGCGCTTAAAGTTGAAGTTCCACTTTTGGTAAATAAAGGAAATTACACCTTTAAAATTATTGCAGAAGGATTCGATGTATTGCCCTTAATTGTTAATGTATCGGAACAAGGAACTTTTAAAACGGAATTTTTATCTGACCAGGTAAACATGGAAGGCCATTCAAAATCAACTTTTACATTCAAGACAAAATTAAAGAACCAGACAGGTGATAAGCAACTTTACTCATTAAGGGCAAATGCTCCCCGTGGATGGAAAGTAATCTTTAAACCTGATTATAAGCAGGCAACTGCTGTTGAAATTGAAGCAAACACTATAAAAGATGTATCTGTTGAAATTAATCCTCCGGAGAATATTGAAGCTGGAACCTATAAAATACCTGTAAGCGCTGTAACAAATACAACCTCAGCTAACCTTGAACTGGAAGTGGTTATTACCGGATCTTATGATATGGAACTTACTACTCCCAGTGGTTTATTAAGCACAAGTATTACAGCAGGTGATGAAAAACGAATAGAATTGCTAATTAAAAACACCGGTTC
Source organism: Bacteroidales bacterium (assembly GCA_016935595.1). The sequence continues at coordinate 2,526 of JAFGQQ010000006.1, read as the reverse complement.
TTCTGAACTTACAGATATTAAACTTAGTTCTTCCAAACCTGCTAACTGGGATGTTCTTTTTGATCCAAAAGAAGTAGATAAACTTGCAGCTGGTAAAGATGCACAGGTTTTTGCTATTATCAAAGCAGATAAAAAAGCAATAACAGGCGATTATGCAACAACTATTACCGCAAGCACACCTGAGGTATCTTCTAAAGCTTCATTCAGAATTTCTGTTAAAACACCCATGCTATGGGGCTGGATTGGTATTTTAATAATTATTATTGCTTTAGGAAGCGTATATTACCTGTTTCGAAAATACGGAAGGAGGTAAACCGTGAATAAAAATATTATCGAAATTATTAATTTGACTAAAAAATATGGGTCCCTTATAGCAGTTAATAATTTAAACCTTACTATTCGGAAAAGTGAAATTTTTGGCCTTCTTGGACCAAATGGAGCAGGAAAATCAACAACAATTCTGATGATGCTGGGATTAACGGAACCTGATTCCGGATCGGTAAAAGTATGTGGTATAGATTCTGTAAGAAATCCTATTGGCGTAAAAAAGAGAGTTGGCTATTTACCTGAAGATGTCGGGTTTTATGATGATTACACCGGCATGGAAAATCTCATTTATACCGCAAGGCTGAATGGTTTTTCGATGAATGAAGCCAGTCAAAAAGCTGAACAACTGTTAACAAGAGTTGGTTTATCAGAAGAGATTAAAAAGAAAACAGGTAAATATTCACGAGGAATGCGTCAGCGACTTGGGCTTGCCGATGTTTTAATTAAAAATCCCGAAGTGATTATACTTGATGAACCGACTTTAGGTATTGATCCTACTGGTGTGCGGGAATTCCTGGAACTAATTGTTAAATTAAGCAAAGAGGAAGGTCTTACTGTATTATTATCTTCACATCATCTGCATCAGGTACAACAGGTTTGTGATCGTGTGGGATTATTCGTTAATGGTAAATTACTGGCTGAAGGAGATATTCAAACCTTATCAAAAAAGTTATTTGCCAACGGCCCTTATTCTGTTGAAGCTAGTATTTCAAATATTTCATCAGATATTTCGGTTGCTTCAGGAAAATCAGATTCAACAACGCGATTAGCTGAGAAATTACAAAACATAAAAGGTGTGGTGAATGTTAAAAAGAAAGAAAATTCATTTCATATTGAATGTTCTTGTGATTTAACTTCCGATATTGCCAGGGTGGTTATTGAATCTGGAGCTGATTTAAACTACCTGAATAAAAAGGAATACGGATTAGATGATATCTATCATCGCTATTTTGAAGGAGGTATAAATAATGAGTAATTTAGAAAAACAAACCCGATTTTTTATTGAAGCCGGAAAATTAAAATTATTTCAAATTTTCTCACGTACCAGTGAACAAATGCAATTAAAAAAAAATAATCGTGTTATTCATCCTTTTTGGGTAATTGTGCAAAAAGAAGTTTCCGATCATGTTAGAAGCTGGCGCTTCATTATTCTGATTGCTATAATTGCTTTAACATGTTTGGGATCGATGTATACTGCTTTAACCAATATCAGGGAAGCTGTGAAACCCAACGATCCTGAAGGGGCTTTTTTATTTCTGAAGTTATTTACAGTTTCCGATGGCACTTTGCCTTCTTTTTTTGTATTTATTAGCTTTCTGGGCCCTTTACTTGGTATAAGTCTGGGATTTGATGCTGTTAATTCAGAGCAAAATAAAGGAACACTTAGTCGTATAATGGCCCAGCCCATACACCGTGATTATCTGATTAATGCCAAGTTTATTGCAGCACTTATAGTAATTAGTGTGATGCTTTTTGCCCTGGGATATCTTGTAATGGGAATAGGACTTATTGCTACTGGGATTCCGCTAACTGCAGAAGAATTTTTGCGTGTAAATTTCTTTATTATACTTAGTATAATTTATGTATCTTTTTGGTTGAACCTTTCTGTTTTATTTTCGGTACGATTTAAACATTCAGCAACTTCTGCATTATCATGTATTGCAGTTTGGCTGTTCTTTATCGTATTTTATCCTCTGATTGTTGATTTAATTACAAATACATTTAAACCATCGACATTTGCTCCTCCCTATGCTATTTATTTATATGAAAAATTAAAATTTGTTTTAATTCAGATAATTCCTAATCAACTATTTAGCGAGGCAACCACTACACTATTAATGCCGTCGGTTCGCAGTCTGGGGCCATTAACAATAGAGCAGATTCATGGAACCATTCCTGGTCCTTTACCACTTGGCCAGAGTATATTATTGGTATGGCCACAGGTTACTGGACTGTTAGCGGCTACTATTATATGTTTTGCTATTTCTTATTATTCTTTTATGAGAAGAGAAATTCGTTCGTGATAATAGTTTTTATGAAAATAATGAATCTTCTTGAAATTGGCTTATAAAATTTAGTTTAAGATATAATTTACAAAATTTTTAATTAGTATTAAGTAAAATTATTCCGCAGATATTTTATTTAATGGTAAATACCAATTTTCAGGATATAGTAGCTTATTATAAATCTCATCATGTT
>JAFGQQ010000089.1 GCA_016935595.1 Bacteroidales bacterium | reverse complement strand
TAAATCATCAAATGCTTTTTGAACATCCGAAGGAGTTTTAAATTTGGCAATCATCTCCTCTGCAGGTTTTTTATTGATTATTTGTTTATCTACAAATTTATTATCCTTTGGATTTTCAACATACCCCAAAATAAAGATCAATTCTTTTTGTTCACCTGCTTTTAATTCAATATCAATACAATGTGAAGCAATAGGCGACCAGCCATGAGCTTCCGAATTTCGAGGTTTAGCTTCTATTACTGCATCCGGCGCTTCGAAACCATTATATAAACCGATAAAAGTTTCACGGTCGGTATCGTAGCCCGAGATTTTTGTATTAACAGTATAAAATGCATAATGGTCACGCCTTTCTCGGTATTCTGTTTTATGATATAAAGTTGGAGGAACAATTTCAACCTGGCCTGTCGAAAAATTTCGCTGGAAATTGGTTGTATCATCATTGGCATCCCATAAGCACCATTCAACAAAAGAAAATAATTTAAATTTCTTTGTATCTTTTGATTTATTAGTCAATTTTACTTTTTGCAATTCACCCAAATATTTTAAAGGAACCATATATAGTATTTCCGCTTCAAGTCCGCTTCTCTCGCCTTTAATTATTGTATATCCCAAACCGTGCCTGCATTCGTAATTGTCGAGTTTTGCCTTAACAGGTTTCCAGCCAGGCGACCATACATCTCCATTTTCATTAATATAGAAATATTTTCCACCCGCATCCATAGGTACATTATTATATCGATAACGGGTTATCCTTCTTAACCGGGCATCTTTATAAAAACTATAGCCTCCGGCAGTGTTTGAAATCAAAGTGAAAAAATCTTCATTCCCCAGGTAATTAATCCATGGCCAGGGAGTTTGTGGATCCGTAATTACATATTCCCTTTCTTTATCATTAAAATATCCATATTTCATCCGTTTTTAATTAATTTTCAAAGGTCGGATGGAACCCACATGTTTCCGTAATTCCAACATTTATTTTGGATTCAGGAAATTTTAATCATCCGATCTTTGTGTTAAACATACTTTAACATGTGGATTTCATAATCTATAATTTTAAAAATTAACAATTTTTAGGAAGCCAAAGGTATATTATTTTTAAAAATATACAAATGAACATTGAATTTCGAATAATGAACAAGGAATGAAGAATTACTAAATATTTATAAATGAAAAAATTATTATTCTTTCAATTAATTATTTATCAATTAAATTTTGGAAATTTTAATAACATTTCTTTAATTGCATATCAAGAAGGATTAGTGGCAAGAATGGTGAAATTAATATAAACTCGTTATCATGAATACTAAAAAATTTATACTTATTATTGTTGCACTCATCATCAGTCTGCAACCTGTATTTACTCAAAAAGCACCTATTAAATTTGGAAAGGTTGATATTTCGGATCTTGAAATGAAATATTACGAGCCCGATTCAAGTGCACCTGCAGTAATTTTATGTGATTATGGATATTTTAATTCAACACAGTTTCAATTTACCAGAATCCTTCGAATTAAAATATTAAAAAAAGAAGGATATAATTGGGCAAACAGAGGTTTTAATACATCTTCAAAAACAAGTATTAGAGGAATAACCTTTAATTTGGAAAATGGAGAAATTATAAAAAATAAACTTAAACCAGAATCAATATTCAAAGAAAGAGTTACAGAAGATTTTTACATAATGCGTGTTGCAATGCCTAATGTTAAAGTCGGATCAGTAATTGATATTCAGTTTGTTCACCCAGGTATTCCTTATGAGTGGAGGTTTCAGGAAAAGATACCAGTAAAATATAATGAATTAATTATGGAGGATTCGCCATATGTAAACTTTCGAAAGAATTTTTTTGGTTATGAACCTTTATCTGTAACTTCAGATCGAAGATGGGTGGCTAAAAATATGCCTGCCTTTAAAGAAGAACCTTATATAACTACAGTTGAGAATTACATTAGTAAGTTCGAGTTTGATATTTTAAATATAAGTTTCCCGGGGTATTTTAAAGATTTTACAACTAACTGGGAAGCAGTTAATGATCTTTTATTAGATGCAGAATATTTTGGAGATGCAATTATAGGTTCATTATATTTATATAGTATTGCAAAAGAAATTAAAGAAAAATATAAAACAGATGAAGAAAAGCTTATTGCTGCATATGAAACTGTGAAAAAAGTAAAATGGAATGAGAAAGAAAGGCTTTTCACGTCATCACCAACTTTAGGCTATGTCTATAAAGAAGAAATTGGTAATTCAGCAGATGTTAATTTAATATTATTACAATTATTGAAAAAACTTGACTTTGAAGTTTATCCCATAGCTTTAAGTACTCGTGAAAATGGTATTCTTAATCCATTTTTTCCAAGTTATCATAAACTTAATTATGTTATTGTATATCTTAAAGCCAACAACAAGGAATATTTATTAGATGCCACCGAAGAATACATGCCTGTTGGATTAATCCCAAAAAGGTGCATTAATTCACAAGGAAGATTAATTGACGAAGAAAAAACAAAATGGGTAGACTTAAAAAC
>JAFGQQ010000088.1 GCA_016935595.1 Bacteroidales bacterium | reverse complement strand
TATCAAAAGAGGTCTTATTTACAGTAATTCCATGTACAGGTACTAAAATATTAATAGTTGAACTATTCGTTCGAATATTGGAAATTAGATGTCCATTCTTAAAAGGAAAATGGTCTTTATTATGAAATTCTTGTTCAAATACTGTAATAAAACCATCTTTATTTTCGAAGCCTATGTCGGCAAATTCATCACTTATCACATGAACAACATCACCTTTATTTAATTTTTTAAATGCTCCGGCAATGCCTGTGTTTAAAACAAAATCGTAATTATTTGATTTAATAGTTTTTAATAAATTATAAATTGTTGAGGGAATTCCAATTCCTGCTATTAATAAATCGATAGTACACTCATTATTTTTAAATCTTTTAATACCTCTAACTAATTCAAAATTCTGGAACTTTTTTTCGATAAATTGGCATTCAAATTGCGTCGCTGATATAATTAATATTCTCATTTAAAAACAAAGAATAAATAATAAATTGTAAATTACCATAAAAAGTTGTTAAATTTAAAAGGATTTAAAAAAAATTAATAGTTATTTTTGAAATTTAATTATGATCTATTTAACCCGCAGGGAACGTTTTAATGCAGCACACCGCTTATTTGATCCGAATTTATCGGATGAGGAAAACCTCGATGTTTACGGAAAATGCTCAAATCCGAACTGGCATGGTCATAATTATGTGCTTTACGTTACAGTTAAAGGTGAATTAAACCCGGAAACAGGTTTTTTAGTTAATTTAAAAAAACTGAGTGAATTAATTAATAAACACATAATAGTAAAGTTAGATCATAAAAACATTAACCTCGAAGTTGATTTTATGAAAAACAAGAGAGCTTCTACCGAAAATCTGGCTATTGCTATTTGGAATGAACTATACCCTTATATAAAAAAGTTAAATTGCAATTTACATTGTATTAAAATTGAAGAAACAGAAAACAACTATATTGAATATTTCGGAACATAAACTATTTTATTATGGATATTATAGATAACGGAATCGGAATAAATGACAAAAAAGGATTTACTAAGATTGAACGATGGGATGATAAAACCACTGAAAAAATTGCAGACATTTATAAAGATGTTTTAAAATTATTGGGTGATAATCCTGAGCGAGAAGGTTTGGTTGAAACTCCCTTAAGAGTAGCAAAATCACTTCAATTCTTAACCCAGGGTTATTATCAGGATCCGGAAAAAATTATCACAAGTGCCAAGTTTAAAGAAAGATACTCACAAATGGTTATTGTAAAAGATATTGATATTTATTCTTTATGCGAACACCACTTGCTTCCTTTTTACGGAAGGGCACATGTAGCATATATTCCGGATAAATATATTACAGGATTAAGTAAGGTTGCCAGGGTGGTTGAAGCCTACGCAAGGCGCTTGCAGGTACAGGAAAGACTAACCATGCAGATAAGAGATTGCATTCAAAAAACTTTAAATCCGGCAGGTGTTGCTGTTGTTATTGAAGCAGCACATTTATGTATGCAAATACGCGGTGTACAAAAACAAAATTCTGTTACTACCACTTCAGCATTTACCGGTGAATTTTTAAATAAACTTTCTACTCGTGAAGAATTTACCCAATTAATTGGTTCTAAATTACACTGATGAATTCTGAATATCTAACACCTGTTTATAGTACCTGAAATTTGTTATTCAATATTCAATTTTAATGCACACTTTTTACAAAAGAAGTTGCTGAAAATAATTTGTGACTTATAGTAAAACCATTATTTTTGGCCAAAAATTAAATTAATCTTATGAAAGCATATGTTTTTCCAGGGCAAGGTGCCCAATTCGTTGGTATGGGTAAAGATTTATATGAAAATTCTAGTTTAGCTAAAAATTTATTTAATCAGGCAAACAAAATATTAGGTTTCAATATTACTGAATTAATGTTTAATGGAACAGACGATGATTTAAAACAAACTAAAGTCACTCAACCTGCTATTTTCTTGCATTCAGTTATTCTGGCCAAAATATTAGGTGATAAATTTAAACCTGATATGGTTGCCGGACATTCACTTGGTGAGTTTTCGGCTTTAGTAGCCATTAATGCCATGAATTTCGAAGATGGGTTGAAATTAGTATCTATACGGGCAATGGCTATGCAAAAAGTATGTGAATTACAACCATCTACTATGGCTGCTATTATTGGATTAGACGATGAAGTAGTTGAAAAAGCATGTGATGAAATTGATGATATTGTTGTCCCTGCAAATTATAACAGCCCCGGGCAATTAGTAATTTCAGGATCAATTTCAGGAATAAACCAGGCTATTGAAGAACTTAAGGCTTTAGGCGCGAAAATAGCCATTAAATTACAGGTTAGCGGCGCATTTCATTCACCATTAATGGAACCGGCAAAAATTGAATTGGAACAAGCTATTAATAATACAAACATTTTAAAACCAATTTGTCCTATTTATCAAAATGTAACGGCAACAGCAATTATAAATCCTCAAGAAATAAAACTCAATTTAATAGCCCAGTTAACCTCACCGATTAAATGGACACAAACAGTTAAAAACATGATTTCAGACGGTGCCAAAACGTTTACTGAAGTCGGCCCCGGAAAAGTGTTGCAAGGCCTCATTAAAAAAGCAGACAATTCGGTTGAAACCGAAAGTGCGACAATATAAAATTAAAAGGGGCTATCCAAAAAGTCAATTTTACGCCACTAAAACACAAAAACACCAAGATTCACTAAATCATCATATACTAATAGTTGAAATCTAAAGGAGTCTTTGAGCCTTTGGAGCTTTGTGGCATTTTCTTAAATTTAAGACTTCTTGGAAGCCTCTCTTTTAATTAAAACAAATTATTGAAACAAATTTTATAAATTTATAATTAGAATATTTTAATCCGTTTTAATGTTTATTTTTAATAAAAATTAGCTATGAAAGTCTTAAAATTTGGTGGATCATCAGTGGGCTCACCGGAAATTATTCTGGAAGTTAAAAAAATTATAGAAAATCAAAATGATCAGTGTTTAGTTGTTGTATCTGCTTTTAAAGGCATAACCGACCAATTAATCAGAATAAGTGTATTGGCTAGCAAAAGGGATGAAACATATAAAACGGAAATAGTAGAAATAGAAAAAAGGCACCTTGAAACTATCCGGAAAATTGTTCCTAAAACATCTATTGAATTCGTTTCGGCGAAAGTTAAAAATTTAATAGCCGACCTTGATGATCTGCTTCATGGCGTGTTTTTATTGAAAGACCTGACGCCCAAAACCCAGGATTATATTTTAAGTTTTGGCGAAACACTTTCATCTTTCATTATCAGCAAGGCTATAAAAAATGCCGAATTTATTGATTCCCGCGAAATAATAAAAACTGATAATAATTTCGGAAATGCTAAAGTTGATTTTAAATCAACTAATGAATTAATTAAGAAACAATTTAAATCATTTCAAAAAACAGCTGTTTTACCTGGTTATATTGCAACCAGCATAAATGATGAAACCACAACATTAGGCAGAGGTGGGTCCGACTATACTGCAGCTATATTAGCTGCTGCTTTAAATGCAGAACAACTGGAAATATGGACTGATGTAGATGGATTTATGACAGCTGATCCCCGGAAGGTAGAAAAAGCTTATCCTAT
>JAFGQQ010000087.1 GCA_016935595.1 Bacteroidales bacterium | reverse complement strand
TCATTACTCAATTTAAGATTACTATATTCAAATGTTGTATATGACAAACCATATCCGAAAGGAAATAAAGGTTCAATTTCATTTTTATCGAAGTGCCTGTATCCCATAAATATTCCTTCTGCATATTCAACTCTTTTGTCTTTATCTATGTCGTAATAATTATTAAAACAGGCATTGTCTTCCCATCGTTTTTCAAAACTTACTGGCAGTTTGCCAGAAGGATTTACTTCTCCAAATAATATCTCAGCTATTGCAGTTCCTCCTTCCTGTCCCGGATACCAGGCATGCAGCAATCCCTTTATCTTGGGAAGCCAATCTTCCATATAAACATTACCACCTCCGGTTAAAACAACTATCACATCTTTATTTAACTTAAGAATTTTATTTAACAATTCCTGTTGATCTTTTGGTAATTTAAAACTCCTGTCGAAACCTTCACCTTCCAAATGGGCATTGAATCCAATACACATAATAACTATATCCGATTGATCGGCTAAATCATAAACTTTCGAGAATTCTTTCTCGAGTTCAGCAATATTTGTATAACCAAATTTAATTACTCCACTTCCCCCACCCTGGAAAAATTCCAGTTTGATATCGTAATTTTCAGCTTCAAGATATAAATCAATTGATGCTAATTTTTCTGCATGAAAAGTCCAGTCATCAATTATTAATTTGTTGTTTAAAAATAACCTGTACCCGTCATCACCGCTAACAAATATTCGGTATTTATCGGCTTTGTCCACCTTTATCTTACCTGTCCATCTTACGCTAATATTTTCCCTTGGAATTTCTTCCATTTCTTTCAAGTCAACATCGAAATTAACAAATTCTTCCTGCCTGGTTAGAATTGGTTCTCCTTCCAATTTAATATTATCGAAATATTCGGTTTTAAATCCTTTAATGGATTTTCCTTTTTCACCAATTGAAAAAGCATTGATATTATTAATATATTCTTCTTTAATTATAAAGGAACCGGTATTCATCAAGACTTCAATATTTGGTCCGGCTAAATTTTTTATTCCCTCATAAATTGATGTTTTACTGATTGGCGACACAAACGAGCTTCCACTTCCACCCGTAACTGCAGGATGGCAAATCGGGCCTATCACTGCAATAGAAGATAATTTATTTTTATCGAGGGGGAGAATATTATTCTCATTCTTTAATAAAACAATTCCCTCCCTGGCCGTTTCCAAAGCAGTAGAGACTGAAGACTGTTGATTATAATGAAAATTACTACTGATGTCAGGTTTTTCCAAATAACCAAATTTTATAATATACCTTAACATTCTTCTGATCTTATCATCAATGGTTGATTCTAAAACCAATCCTTTTTCAATGGCCGGCATTATACTGTCCCTGTTTAAATATAGTCCTGACGGCATTTCAAGATCAAGCCCTGCATTAATTGCATTAACTGTACTATATGTCGAAACCCAATCTGACATTACAATCCCGTCAAATCCCCATTCGTTTTTCAATATTTGGTTAATTAAAACTTCATGCTCCGAACAATGAATATTATTAACCAGGTTGTAAGCTGTCATAACTGCACCAACATTACCTTCTTTAACAGCTCTCCTAAATGCACCTAAATATATTTCCTGTAAGGTTCTTTCATCAACATCCGAACTTACATTATGCCGGTCGTATTCCTGGTTATTTGCCACAAAATGTTTTGCTGTGGCTATCACTCCTTCACTTTGTATACCTTTAATAATATTTGCAGCAATTTTTCCGGCCAAATATGGATCTTCTCCTAAGTATTCAAAATTTCTTCCGCACATAGGCGTCCTGTAAATATTCATACCCGGGCCAAGCAAAATATGTACGTTTTTATTTTTAGCGTCGCATCCTAATGATTCTCCGTATTGTTTCGCTAAATCAACATTCCATGACGAAGCAACAGTTATAGCTGCAGGATAGGCTACCGACCTGCCATAGTTTCTCACTCCAACAGGGCCGTCAGCCATTATAATTTTGGGAATACCTAATCTTTCTAAAGGCCTAATGTTAAAATCTTCAAATCCTCCAATCATATCAATTTTTTCCTCTAGTGTCATCATAGATAATATACTCTCAACTTTCATTTCAATTTTATTAGATTTCATTTTATTACTATTTTGATTGCATGATATAAAAATACCAAATGCCAGTATTACTGATAATTTTAATACTTTATTTTTCATAGTTTTATTATTAAAAAATTAATAACTAATTGGAATATTAATAACTTAAAAAACAAACTTAACTATTTTTTTTGGCATAAAATGTTAATTGTTGTGAGAATATAATTCGATAAATTAATTACCGAGATTTTTATATATTTGCCATTTATTTTTAAATAATTTAATTTCTGGTTAAGTTATTTATTGGGATAATTGCTGAATAAACAGGTATAGAAAAAAAATGAGAGTATATAAATTAACACATTTAAGAGAATTAGAAGCAGAATCGATATATGTAATTCGTGAGGTTGTTGCTCAATTCGAGAATCCTGTTATGTTATTTTCAGGCGGTAAAGATTCGATAGTAATGTTTCATATAGCCAGGAAAGCATTTTGGCCTGCAAAAGTACCTTTCCC
>JAFGQQ010000495.1 GCA_016935595.1 Bacteroidales bacterium | reverse complement strand
GAAAAAGGAATAACTGAGATTCTTTTTTATGAAAAATTAAATATAATAATACAGAATTTTATAATGTTAATTTATTAGGTCATCATTCTCTTTATAGAACACAAAGAAGTTACAGAATAGCTGGGGGAATCCAAAATTGTAATGTTATTAAATTGTTCATATTAAATTCAGACGATTCTAAAACTATATTCAATAGGATTTGGACAGGAATTGTAAAAAATAATTATTATCGTATAAGGAATTATGAAACCACATATGAATAATTGTTGATTGAAGAACTTACAGTAATCTCGAGAATTCACATTAATATTAAAGGAGTTTCCTTAAAAATATTTATCAATTAACATTTAATGTAAATATTTATTTTATTTATGTTCTTTGCCTTGATGCAAAGAACCAAAAATCAAGACAAAAAGATTGCTCGTCCGCGCTTTTTGTCTGGCTTGCCCACCGCCTTGATTAAATTACTTAAATACTCCAAGGTAGGTCAGTTTTTATTAACTTCAGTTCTTTCATTAATTATTGTTTAACTTTTCTTAAACCTTTTAAAATTTATTATTTCATTTCATTGTATTTTCTGCATTTTTTGAGGAAATCATTATCCGCTTCTGAAAAAATGCGTTAAAAAAATCAATGAATGAAGCGTTAAAAAAGAAAATCTGTTTGAGTCCGACCTTGTCGGACGAGTTATTTTCTTTTAACGTAATGAATTGATTTTTAGCAATTTTTTCAGCAGCGGTGACTTTTTTTGTTACTTTTTTGTGTGGTAGACAAAAAAGTAATTATTTAATAAAATTTTTTTATTACTATATTTCCATAAAATGAGCAAGTAGCTTAAAAACTTTATATGATACTTATTGATTTATAATTTTGTTATATCAGTAAAGGTTTCTGCCTGGTATTCCCCGGCATCTAATTTTGTGCGGCATTCGGCAAATGCTTTTATTGTATAGTCAACATCTTCAAGAGAATGCATTGAAGTTGGAATAAGCCTTAGTAAAATAACACCTTTAGGAACAACAGGATAGATTACCATTGAGCAGAATAGATTGTAATTCTGTCGAAGGTCGATGATTAGGTTTGTAGCCTCAACTATTCCCCCATGCATCATTACAGGTGTAACAGGTGATTGAGTAACTCCAATGTCAAATCCATTTTTCTTCAAACCCGATTGTAGGGCATTAACAATGGTCCACAGTTTCTCTTTTATTTCCGGTTTAGTCTTTAGAAGTTCAAGTCTTTTTAAAGCGCCAATCACCATTGGCATAGGTAGTGATTTGGCATAAATTTGTGAACGCATATTGTATCGTAAATAATCAACAATATCTGGTTCGCTTGCAATAAAAGCTCCAATACCTGCCATAGCTTTTGCAAATGTAGCGAAGTACAGATCAACTTCATCCTGCACACCGTAATGTTCGCCAGTTCCATATCCTTTTGCACCCATTGTACCAAAACCATGTGCATCATCAACTAATAACCTGAAATTGAATTTCTTTTTTAAAGCAACAATATCTTTTAAATTTCCTAAATCGCCAACCATACCAAAAACACCTTCGGTTATGACCAAAATTCCACCTTTAGTTTTTTCAGCTAATTTAGTAGCTCTTTGTAACTGTATTTCAAGATTTTGCATATTATTATGGGGATATACAAATCTTTTTCCCATGTGTAACCTTAATCCATCTAAAATACATGCATGTGAGTCGGAATCATAAACAACAACATCGTTTCTATCAAGTAAAGCATCAATTATTGAAACCATACCCTGATACCCATAATTTAACAGATAAGCAGATTCCTTTTGGACAAATTCAGCCAATTCATTTTCTAATTCCTCATGTTTTGCTGTCTGTCCCGACATCATTCTGGCGCCCATAGGATAAGCCAATCCATATTGTATTGCAGCATCTGCATCAGCTTTTCTGACTTCAGGATGGTTACCTAGTCCTAAATAATTATTTAAACTCCAGTTTAATAGTTCTTTACCTCTAAATTTCATCCTTGGACCTAATTCTCCTTCGAGTTTTGGAAAGAAAAAATAATTCTGTCCAGCCTTTTGATATTGCCCTAAAGGGCCCCTGTTGGTCTTAAGTTTTTCAAATATATCCACGGTTTTAAAAGTTTTTGTTAAAAAATAAAGCTACAAAAGTAGTTTTTTTTAAAACTTTGTCAAATTCTTAAAAAGAATTCTGATTTTTATTTGGGTTGGCTTAAAAATTGTTAATTTTTTGTGATTATTATAATAATATTTTATTTAATTTTGCAAAATATTTTTTCAAGCATGAATAAGCTGATTTTCTTTGTTATAGCAATTACATTTTTTACATTTTCTTGCAGTGAATATGAAAAGCTTTTAAAAAGTGATGATATTCAACTTAAATATGAAAAAGCTTTTGAGTATTTTGAAGAGGAAGAATATGTAAAATCATCAACCCTTTTACAGTATCTTATTCCCATTTACAAAGGTACTGATAAAGCTGCAAAGGTTGAGTTCTATTATGCAAAAAGTTTGTATTTCCAGCGAGATTACCTTCTTGCTTCATATCATTTTGATGAATTTTCAAAAAATTACGGAATTAGCGAATATGCAGAGGAAGCAGATTTTTTGGGAGCCTATTGTTATTACTTAATGTCGCCCAGGCCCAGCCTTGATCAGGAATATACACTTCAAGCCATAAGTGCCTTTAATTTATTTATTATTAAATATCCAAATAGTTCAAAAAAAGCAGAATGTTATGAACTAATTAATGAAATGAACAATAAATTAGTTGAAAAATCTTACTTAAGTGCAAAATTGTACTATGATTTAGGATATTATAAAGCATCAATAGTGGCTTTAAATAATAGCTTGGCAGATTATCCTGATTCTGATTTTCGTGAGGAGCTTAAATATTTATTGCTTAAATCAAATTTTTTATTGGCACAAAATAGTATTCAATCTAAAATGAAACAACGTTATCAGGATACAGTTGACGAATATTATTCTTTTATTGATGAATTTCCTGAAAGTAAACATGTTAAAGAAGCGGAAAGAATATATGAAGAATCAATTGAAATATTGGAAAATTAATTATTAAATATATGGATTATAAAAAAACTAAAGCACCCCAAACAACAGTAACAAGAGACATCAGATCGCTTGATGAAGAGACTGGAAATATTTATGAAATGGTAGTAATTACAGCAAAAAGGGCAAATCAAATTAGTTTGGAGATGAAACAGGAGTTGAATAGAAAACTTGAGGAATTTGCCTATTATACCGATAATCTTGAAGAAATTTTTGAAAACCGGGAGCAAATAGAAATTTCGAAGTTTTATGAAAGGTTACCTAAACCTACCAATATTGCTTTGCAGGAATATGTCGACAAACAAATTTATTACAGGAATCCTGCCAAACAAAAAAAGGGTCATGGGTTAAATTGACTGAAAATGTGTATATTTGTCAAAAACACAACAATGAAACACTACAATTTTATTATCTGTCCGCATTG
>JAFGQQ010000086.1 GCA_016935595.1 Bacteroidales bacterium | reverse complement strand
CGGGATACGGTGGTGCACCTGCGCATAAGCTCCGGTGCATAAATGTGAGAGGCTCTCCCCGTCAGTTTATCTGGCGGGGCAGTCTACACGATTGGCTGCTGGCGATTATTTGTTACTGTGATAAATCTCATTTAATACAAGCTGAGTAAATTTTTCATCATACATTTCCATGAAATAGTCTCCATTTGAAAGCTTAACAATCAATATCTTTTTTTCAGGAAATATGTCAATTCCTGAACTAAATCCTGGTACCCACCCTCCATGTCCCAATCCAATTACTGAATCTGGAATATTATTGTCATTACTTCCCGATTTTTCCAATTTTATTTTGCCATATCCAATACCACATGCTACATCATCAAAAACGGGTGTCTGCATTATTTTTTTTGTTGAATCCGAAATTAAAGTCTCACTATTAAAAATCTGACTCCATTTCAACAAATCCTCAATTGTTGAATATAAGTTGCCTCCTCCGGTCAAAATTGGTAAATATATAAAATCAGCATTCCTTATTTCATTATTTTTCATTTGATATCCAGAAGCCATATTTTTATAAATCATTGATGGATTATATGCTCCTGTATTCTCCATCTTTGCTTTATTAAATATTTCCTCTTTTAAAAATTCCTCGTATGTTTTCCCCGAAATATTCTCGATAATTTTTGCTAGCACAAAGTATCCAGGTCCGCTATAATTAAGTTTTTCACCTGGTTGAGCGACTAAAGGAAATGGGTAATAAAACTTTACTACCTCATCTAACGATTTCTGTAGAGACATTGTTTTCTTAAATTCATCATTTGTCCAGGAATGAATTAATCCCGAAGTATGAGTCAATAATTGATAAATCGTTATATTTTGCCATGTCTCTGGTAGACTATCCAAGTAAGTCGATATTTTATCAGTTAATTTAAGTTTCCCATTTTCAAACAATATAAAAATCGCCATTGAAGTAAACTGCTTTGTCAATGAGCCTATACAAAATTTGGTGTCCTTTGAATTTTTAACATCCAATTCAAGATTTGCAAAACCATAGCTTTTTTCGAAAACTGGTTGTCCGTCAACTGCCACCAATATATTTCCGTTGAAATTTTCAATTTTATTAAAATAATCATCAAAGAGTTGAGTATTTATTCCTTTTTGTGAATAAGATTTTACGGAAATCGTAATTATCAAGACAATTAAAGAGAATCTAATAATTGATTTTTTCATTATGTCTTTCATTTATTTTAATCAATGTTTAATTTATGCAGAATGCTTCCAACGCTTGCAGCCAAACGTTCACCGGTATGCGCAGTTGCCGATTCATAGGTGCTTTCGTGTCGGGTTACCCACAATTTAGCCAAATAGACCAACATGAGCAACACCTCCACACGGCAATTGCGTATTACCGGTTGTTGGCCACAGTTACTTATTAATTTTCTGTTTATGTATTTTTATCCAAAATGCAAAACTGAGCCATTGAAGTCTATAATGCCCTCTCACGCCACGTTTTGATAAAATAATATTTCTATCACGCAAGGCTTTAATACCATTTGTCAATGTCATATCATTACCAATGAATGATTTTTTTATCTGCTCTTTTGTTATCCACTCATTCCATCTCTCAGCCATTATTTCTAGAATCTGTCTGTATGAATCCACATTAATTTTATTATAGAATAAGTCTGCATAATATCTATTACCAATAATTTCTAATGCTCCTCCATCTGCAAACATTGATTCTCTAACATCTGAACCAGTAATTGTATTATTGTTAGTTAATGCTATTGTCGAAAAACCTATTTGTTGTAAAAAATGAGGATAACCCTCTGACATATTATGAAAAGCATTTACCGCTTCATCTGTTATTTTAAAACCTCGTTCAGGTTCAACCTTGTTAATTTCACTTTCTGCTTGCTGAACAACATGTCTGGTATCATCCAAATTTAATGGCCCAATAACTATTTCTTCAAAAAGTCTAGGTGAAGATTCATGACTAGCTCTTAGGACATCAGTAACATGAGGCAAGCCTGCTAGTATAAATAATATTCTATTGCAATTTTCAGCCACAAGTGTTTCTGTAATTGCTTTTAGTAAAGCTCCCAAGCCTAAACTTTCATTTGCAGTATCAGCTTCATCAATTAATACTAAAATTCCATCTTTCGGGTTATCCTTATCTTCTTGAATGCTTTTAATTGTATTAATTAAGGAGAAAATAAATTCATCAATTAATAATTGTCCTTCAACCTTTTCTTTGCTATTAATTTTAAATCCTGATATTTCCAATCTTTTAATAAAACCCCAACATTCATCAATAATTTTTTGAGTCTTATAGTGCTTATTTATTTCTCTTTTTAAAGCATTTTGAAATTTTAGTATAAAATCTATTGAGTTAATATGATTGCTTATATTGAGCTGAATTGTTATAAAATTGTGTTTTTTATCATCAAATACTATTTCGCCTTGAGCGAAGTATTTTGCAACTAATAGTAACGAAGTTTTGCCTATACCTCTCTCCCCAATTAAAAGAAGATTAGTAGGATTGTCAAATGATGTTTGAAATAATGCATTATCAATCTTTTTGATTTCGTCAAACCTACCTGCAAATAATCCTGTATAAACTGGATGATTTGGTCTAAATGGATTAAATCTATTAGGCATATATATCTGTTATATAAATTATTGAGATTATGATGAAGTTAAAGATACTGTAATTTAATTATATGTTTCGCAAGTAATTGTGTAATTGTGGCCAAACGTCCCCATAAACCAAATTACGTTTATTGCTATTTTATACTTCATAAGCCCTGGCGGATATTAACTGTTTAACCCATTTTGCTTTAAAAACGCCTAATTTCGGCCCAAAACAAACTTTTTTCACCCAAAAACTGGCATTTTTCAACCATTCTTT
>JAFGQQ010000494.1 GCA_016935595.1 Bacteroidales bacterium | reverse complement strand
AATTCTTTTCTAACTATCAATTCCTCAAGAAAAGCTTCCGTATTTTCTGTTTTTTCATAGTTTTTAATAATTTCCAAGGCAACATACTGCGAAGATATTTGACCAAAATGCAAATAGACTGATAAATTAGAAGAAGCATCGATATTTGGATTATTCCGATTTTCGGCATATTTATCTAATTTTTCCAGCAAAAAATGTTTAAATTGATTATGGGCAATATCTTCACCAGGAATAAAAGGAGTAGCATTATTGACATCACAATTTATATTTAGGCTATCAATTATTTTCTTCCAATTATTTTTCCTGAATAACAGGTATTTTAATTTTTGAAATCGAATCTCAGGAAAATTATCAAGATATTCATTCAATTTCCTTATTATTTTTGGCCTGATTGTATATGCACCAAATTCTTGCTTTTGAGAGGTTTGCCAACAGGAAACAATATTATGGGCATCCACTAAATAAAAAGGGATATTTATAAGCTTATTAACTTCCGATTGCCATTTCCTTTTTATTTTCAATGGATCAAAATCGGTAATTAAGGCTCCTGCGTTAATACTTTTTAAAAATTGTACAATTGATTTCTTTGGATTTCCTGATAAAATGTAAAACGGAATATTTTTTTCCTCCAGTTTATACTCAATTTTTTGTAAGCCTTTGATCATAAAATCATATTGCCTGTAACCTGCTTCTAAAAAATCAGGCACTAGGTTAAATATAACCGCAAAATCTTCTCTTTTCTTCTCTGCAATTAATTGAGCATAAATTAACGACCAATTGCTATTAATCCGTTGATCACGACTCATCCAATAAATTACCGGACCTTTCTTTTCATTCACTGAATTTAATGCAATTACCCTGTTTTTATTCATTACCTAATAACAGTTATTTCTGATAGACTATTTTTCTGGTTATGATTTTTTCAGCAGATAATATTTTTAATAAATATATTCCGGTATTAATATTTAAATTATCAAAATTAATTATTATCCTTCCATTATTTCTAATTAATAAATCTCCTGACAGCTCATAAATTTCCTGCCCATTAAGATTAATTAAGCTAACACCAATTATTGGAATTTGGGTAAGGTTATAGATATACAAATTGGAATGAACTGGATTTGGAAATACGTTTATTTCATGTATTAATTGATTAGATGTACTTATTATTTCTATTATTTCATCAGTATCATCGGTAAAAGGTGAACCAAAAAGATGTAGCGATTCGCGCCAATAGTCTTTATTACTCGGATCTCCATCAGGATTAAAAACTCTAGGTACCAAAGTATACCCGAAACCATTTGCCAATACCGGCCATGGATAATCTGGACTATATTCGCACGATATAAGAATATTATTAGACTGATCATAGATAATAATTGTATCGCCATTATTTGATAGATGTCCTTTATACTCACCCGTTGGTTTTAGTCTGTAAAACTTCTCAAACTCATTTTTATTTGAGGCTAACACAACAAAACCTTTAGGGTATAACATTGTCCTTGTTGGAAAAGTATATCGTATACCGCTATCGATTTTTACTTCTGAAATATCTATCGTAGCATCTCCAATATTTTTTAACTCTATAAATTCTATTTCCCTGCTATAATCGGTATTTAAAGGATTATATGAAATTTCAGTAATTTTCATTTCATTTAAATCATCATTTCCTAAGATAAATAATTCATGTAATGCACTCCATTCATCCCCATTTTTAATCCTGGCTTTTAAATGAGTTGTAGAATTAATATTCACAATTGCTCCTTCACCTCCATTTTGGGCTTTTGGATTTATTTCCCCTCCTGCTATTCTCGGGTCGTAACCTTTTGTTGAGTAATAAATAATACCTGAAGAATTCGGATTTTCAATAGTTAAAATAAAGTCCCCGGGATAATTAATTTCTTGTTGCTGAATCTCAGTACTACCGTTTTTAAAGACAGGTGCTTCTGTCTCAGGCAATAATCCATTATCTTTTAATTGTTTAACAACAATAGGAGTTCTTTTTTCGATAAAATTATTGGTAACTGTATTAACGGCAGTTTGCCAATTTTCTTTAGTTAATGGAGGCCCACCCCATGTTTTTGCATCGCCCCAACGCGCCGATTCACCAATTATTGCCATATCTATCTGGTTAGCTGTTGACAGGAATACATTTCTGCAATTTGTTTTAGTTAAAATTCCGTTATTATATAAATGCTTATATGCCCTGCTGGCAAACCTTGCCCTGTATTCAGCATTTTCTTTAAGTTTATGATGTAACCATTGCGGGTGAAAACCTGAAAAACTTGTAACAATCATTTGATATTGATCGGTAATATCCCCAATATTTACCCTGTTTTCATTTATTCCAATGCCGGGTGAAGCAGCATATGCAAGTAATGTATGTTCTGCATCATGTGCAAAAAATTTAAAACCATCCCTTGATCTTGTTCTATTATAAATTGCATAAAAATTATTTGGCATTTTATTATTTCCAAATTTAGAAGTTGGTGCATCAAAGTTACCGGCATAAAAAATAATAAGCATATAATCAATTAAATTATCTATATCCACTAATACTTTTAATGAAGTATCAATTTCACCGTTTTCATTCAATCCCTGAATTTTATAATAATTTGAATTGCTTTCGAACCCTTGCTGACATAAATTCCAAACTTCACGCCATGCATCAAGATTACCGTCAGTTGCTTCAATGTTATATCCTCCCCAATTATCATCTAAGTTTATTTTAACAACATCATAATCCTCTTTATCCCCCCCCAAATATGATTCCGCAAATCGTGCTTCAGGTCTTTCCTGTGATTGAAAAAGTCCCCAATACATTCCATTTAAATAGAGATGGTAATATCTGCTTCTTGTATATGGTTGTTTCATTTTTCCCTGTATATCGCGTGAGAAAACATCTCTGTTCATAGTATTATTTATATCGGCATAGTAACTCCATGAATAATTTTGGCTTGTCCGTAAGTCTATTTTATCGAATTCCGTAACTCCTTCATTTTCGAATAAAGGATAATGAAGTTTAGCGGTTCCGTACTTTTCTCTAAAAAACAACCTGAATGCATGTTTTGGACATTCAGGATGACGACTCCACCCTCCCCTTATCCTGAGGCCTGCATTTACGCTAAATCCTTCCCTGCCGTCAGGATTTATCAATTCCACCGAAGCAAATCTTTCCCACTCTATACCATGCATATTGGCATTAACATAAATACCGGTTGCCGGATCGAATAAATTCTCATTATCAGTAACCAGCGAAATAGAAGGAATATCTAATAAAGCATTTTCGATATCTGTCGTATACCGTGAATCGTTTACTACATCAGGATCCATTTCATAATCGAGAATCTGATTATTCACATCACTAGCCGGCCAATCGCCACCCGGATAAGCTTGTATTTTAACATTTTCAATAAAAATATACGTAGCAGTAACAGGTAAACTTGGGTCTAACCCTGGTTCTAACCGGCTTGCTCTTAACATAACAGCCGGAGTAAGCGGTCTGTTTTCCGCACTGGCAGGATCAATATATACGGAAACAGGACTTATTGCAGAAATAGCTGTTTCGGAAAACTGGGGATTGCTGCAATCTAAAGTATATTTAATCGAATCTCCCGGATAATCAGTTATTATTTCAACATAGAAAGGATCAGTATAGAATCCTCCTGAAGTATTAATTTCAGGTGGAGAAGCATAATGATATTCAACAGGTATAGATGCTGACATTGATAAATTGAAATGAAAATCACTGCTTTCAAGAGATATATTATAACCAATAACCGAAATTATATTATCTCCCTCCTTCAAACCCGATTCCTCAATATCAATAGTAAAAGTTTCAAAAGTTCCGGATTCATGATTTTCTATGGCAAGCGAATTATATTCTTCGCTTAACGGGGCATTTTGATTTATTAATAGTGCGTCATTAATCCAGAGATTAAATCCATCGTCATAATTTATTGAAAATAAAAGCTGGTCATAACGATGAATAGAATCGGCTTTAAATATTTTTCGGAGATACACAGTCGAGTAATTATTTTGCATATCAGTTAATTCTGTGCCATTAATTCCATCACCATACCATATAGGAGTAAAACCGGTTGACCAGTCTGAATCATCATAAATTATATGATGCCAGTTTACATTAGTATTGGAGGGATTTGTTGTTCCTTTATGATATTTCCATTCACTTTCAGAAGGTATAATATCAAAATTTTGTGAATAAGTATTGTATGAAATAACAATAAAAATAAGTGTTCCAATATAAAATCTTATATTCATGGCATAAATTAAAAATGCAAAACTATAAAAACTATTCTTATCAAAACTATAACAAAAGTATTTTGAAAATGTGCTTAATATAATAATACTTTT
>JAFGQQ010000493.1 GCA_016935595.1 Bacteroidales bacterium | reverse complement strand
TAAAATAAAAAAGAAATAAAGAATTTTAGCAATTTTAGTTTAGAGTAATTCTATGCAGAATAATTTTATGTGGTTTTAACAATTAATTGCCTATAATAGTAATTAATCTAATTATTTTATATTCAAAATTATGATGAAAGGTAAAGTTCTTTAAACCTTGGCATCTAATAAATTCGAAGAATTCTGGCTATGATTCATTAGGCTTCGGTTTAAATTTTCTGTTATACTTTCTCAATATTTCCAAACACAAGTATGTTAACCAGGGGGAATCTTCCTTTTTATTTCCAAAATCCCATTTTTTGTAAATTTGAAATACAGAAGTTGTTTTAAACCTGCTGTTTTCATCTTGTTTTAAGATAATCCAATCAATTAATTCTTTTAAAAGTGGTTCTTTTTTAATAAAATTAAACTGAACCATCACATATGCTAAATACAAAGCATTCCTATTAATAAAACAGATGTCAGAATTCGTGTTTTAGTAATAATAGCATAAATTGTATGGTCTCAAGCGGGATTTTACCCATACTGGTTTTTATAAAAAACCAAAATTAATTTTTAAACGAAAGAAAAAAAATGAAATAATAAATTATTTAAAAATAAAGTAAGGGACTTTTAAAGTTTAATTGTCTCTTAATAAAAGTAAATTATGGCAGTGAAAAAAATACCAAAACAAAAAAATTCCGATTTGCAGAATATTAATCCTGAAATGGAATGTAATACCGATTCCTTAGAGGCGTGGATGCTTTTAAGCCATAAAAAGATTAAAGAACTTTTAAAAAAATTTGAGAATACGAATTAAAACTTGAATATAAAGGGAATTCTTTTATGATTCTGAAAAAAGGATAATTGTGATAGAAAAGCATTTCTAAATAAATGGTTGGATAGCCGTTTTATTTTTTTTTGCTATAATCTCGGTACTCTTTTCAGAATTTTCTAACAAATTTATCAGAGTATTGTACTTCGTCCATGAGTTGCTGTTTATTAACCAATTAATTGTTATTTAATCACTTTTCATAACTGATTGCTTTACTAGTTTTGTTTTTTATGTATAGCTTTTTTCAGGGTTTTTAATATTTTTTTATAGCTGGGAGGTGGACCGGTAACAATTTGCTTTTTCTCAATATATATTTCATCTGATCTGCCACAGCTAAGTATTATTTTTTTATCAAGAGTATCAACTGTATTGAAGATTACTTTTCCGGGGAATTCTTCTGCTGCTTTTTTAACTCTCTCATATGCAATATTATATGCAGGACACCAGCCATTTTTATAAGCAGTGATTGTTACCTTTTCAGGATCGAATTGAATTTCAGGTTTTTTAGGTTTAATCCATTTTGGAGGCTCGGCATCTTCTGTAAATTTTTTCCATAGTAAAACCTGTATGCTTTGCTTATCAGTTTTTACGTAACCTTGTTTTTTAAACCATGATGCTTTCATCCAGACCGGAATTGCCAGTCCCCATGCAGCAATGCCTTTAGCTCCAAGGTTTTTTGCGTCTTCTTCGGCGGCTTTTATCAGGGCTTTGCCCATTCCTTTTTTCCTGAAATTGCCCCTGCCTTCTTTATAGCCATGTACCCAAATGCAATTAATAAAAAACAGGTTTTTCCCTTCAACAATCGAATGCTCAATAGGAAGATAATGTATCATGCCTCCGATAACACCGTTGTCATCGGCTGCGAATTTTATACGGAGGCCTTTATCTTTCATTTTGTTATACCAGCATTCTTTGTGGTTGCCGGCTTCTTTCATTTCGTCCGACCAGTCTTCGAGGCAAACAAAATAAAGATGTTTGTTTTCTTGGTTTAAGTCAATAATTTTCATTTTTTAAGTTTTAATAAATATTTTATTCCAGTAAGGTTTTGATATTTCAGTTAATTGTTTATCTAATTCAAAAAATTTTTTTCTCAATTCTTTTCCTTTCCAGTCAGCCGGCAGAAAAATCGGAGGAAGCAAAGGATCTTTAAGTATTAATTTCACCATATTGTTGCCAAGTTCCACTTTAAATTTCAGGGCAGCTTCGGGTTTTAAGTTTCCAAGTTTTATTTTATTCATCATTATAATGCCTTCCTGAAATTCTTTATGAATGTTTAAAATATTCCATAAGGCTTGTATTTGATTTATTTCGGGCATTAAATCATAACTAAATTTTATAAGCTTTGAATAATGTGTATTAAAATTTTTAACGAAATCGTACTTTTCATTTTCGATAATTCGGGCCGGTCTTATCCAGAATCCCGGGTATTGCATTACAAACCTGTATGCTGATAACCGTTTTTTTAACCGATACCGGGTTTCCTTATTTTTTTCCGAAATGGAAAAGATTACCCCGAACCATTCATTGTTCCAATTCTCCCATTCAGGCGGATTAAAGCCAAGATCGGCAATCGCATTCATTTTTTTCCCACGGGTACAGAACTTATAATAAGCGGTTTTTCTTTCTTTCCTTGACTCAAGCACTGCATCTTTTTTCATTCTTGAAAGATTTGTACGAAGACTATTTTCGGATACACCAAAGGGTTCGGCTAAATGCATTAAATCCTCTATGGAATATTCCATTTTTCCAAATGAAGCCATTAATCCAAAAATTAAGTCACTGTCTTTCATAATTCAAATATAGTACAAAAAATTTACAAAAGAAAATATTTTGTAATAGAAAATAAAGCCTTATCTTTTAAAAAGGTTTTATTGTGAAATTCAAAATGGAAATAATTGGAAAATGTTTTTTCCTGAAATAAGTTGACAGTTTTTAGCAATATAATTTTTGTCAATTTATCAAATAATTATATTTGTTCAGAATATAATATACATGAAAAGCGAAGAACAACTGTGGTTTGAGAGATGGCAGAATGGAGATGACAAGGCTTTTGATGCTTTATTCCGGAAATTTTATAAACCGCTTTGTTATGTGGCAGCAATTAAGACAAGGGATGTTCACAGCGCTGAAGATATTGTTCAGGATTTATTTGCAGACATTTTTTCTAAAAAGGATAAATTAGAAATAGTTACTTCCATCGATAAGTATCTTTATGGGGCATTATTTTTTAAATGTAGCAATTTCAATAAAAAGCGAAATATTAATCATTCTCTCGGTGAGCTTTCCTTTGATCCAAAAGACATAACAAGTATCCCTTCCGATAAAATGGAAGAAATGGAACTGGAGGCCAAAATTTATTCTGCCATTGCCAGTTTGCCCGAAAAATGTCGTGAAGTATTTGAACTTAGCCGGTTCCAAAACAAAAAGAATCGTGAAATTGCTGTTATTCTGAATATTTCAATAAAAACGGTTGAAACTCATATGGGAATTGCTTTAAAAAAATTAGGAAGTATTATTTACGAATACCTCAACTTATTGATTATATTGATTTTATATTTCTTTTTAAAAAGTATTTAATATTCCATTCAGGGTAAATTACAATATTTTACACTCTACTATCAGATGCATATGAGAAGATATCTTGAAAATATAAATTGGAACTTGCTGTCAAAAAACCTGACGGGCGATGCCAGTGAGCTGGATAAAAAGGAATTGGAAAGCTGGCTTGCCCTGGATGATAAAAATAGGATGCTTTATAAAGCGTTTAAAAAGCTTGGGCAGAGAAAGGATGTATTTGAATCGGTACAAAAACTTGATATTGAGCAGGCACTTCGTAAAGTAAAAGCATCAAATGCTAAAGTACGTGTTATTGCTTTCAGAAAATGGGCACAAATAGCAGCAGTTTTTATTATGATTTTAGGCCTGTCGTTTTTATTCAGGTATGACTTTTTAAATCCTGAAATAACAGTGAAAACTAAGGAAGGCGAACGAACAGAAGTATTGCTCGCCGACATGAGTAAAGTTAGCGTAAATGAAAATTCGGTTTTCGTTTATCCCAAAAAATTTAAGGGACAGGCAAGGAACGTTAAATTAGTTGGAGAAGCTTATTTTATTGTTACTCCCGATGAAACAAAACCTTTTGTTGTAGAAATAAACGAAGTATATGTTAAAGTCCTGGGTACCGAATTCAATATAGTGAACCGGAATAATACCGAAGACATTTCAGTATGGGTAACGAAGGGTAGTGTACAATTTGGAATTAACAAATCCGAAACCGGGCCTATTGTTCTGAAAAAAGGAGATGCCGGCAAATACAATAAAGTAAAACAAATTCTTAATTATGAAAACAATCCCGATTTCAACAATATTGCATGGAAAACAAAGCACCTTGAATTTGAGAATGAAACCCTGGAAAAAGTTGCCCGCAAACTTGAAAAGGTATATTTTATTGAATTTGAAATAGAAGAGGGGTTGAAATCGCGCAAAATATCGGCTATTTACGATGACCAGCCGGTTGAAATGATAATACAGATTCTGGAAGCTACACTAAATGTAAAAATATTTGAGCTAAGTAATAATAAGTATAAAATTGGCGGCGAATAAGCGGTTTGGGCTTAAGTACTTTATAAGTATTCGGCATCAACTATTTTATTTTAAAACAAAGTGATTGATTATGATAAAATTAAAATTAATATGTATTGTCCTTTTGCTAGTTATGATACAACAGCTTAAAGCACAGGATAATGTTCTGGAAAAAAGGATTTCAATCGAAATAGTGAATAGTAATATAGTAGAACTATTGAATGCAATTTCAGAGAAGTACAATATTTATTTTTCATATGATTCTGAAATATTTAACACAACGGAAAGGAAAGATTATAAATTTGAAAATAAACCACTAAAGGACATTTTTATAGCTGTATTGAATGAAAATATAACATTTAAAACAATTAATAACCAGGTAATACTTTACCAAAAAAAAAATGAAGAAATTAAAAAGCAGACCCTAAGGGGAACAGTAATTGACAAGGATACCCGTTCGCCTTTGATAGGTGCCACTATCGTTGTTAAAAATAC
>JAFGQQ010000085.1 GCA_016935595.1 Bacteroidales bacterium | reverse complement strand
GTCATCGCGATCCGCCGGTTGGCAGTGCGGCGATCTGTTCTTTTCGTGCCGCATTGTACAGACTGCTTCGGCAAAAAACCACCGTACTAAGTAATTACTCCTTGCTGTTGCCTCGCAGTGACGGTAAAGTTGGTGCTGTAGTGACGGTAAAGTTGGTGCTGTAGTGACGATTGTTTGTTTCCGGCATCGCGAGCGCAGAGAAGCGAGCCGTTCTTATTGTGAAAAAAGCCGGAATATGAATTTTGATTTTTGAATCTGCTCTTATTGAATGTAACTTATCTGTATTATAGTTAATCTTTGAAGGCCAGGATAGCCTGTAAGCAACGCTCAGCGGTATTTCCATCCCATAAATCAGGTCGAAAGGGTTTTTTATTGCTTTTTTTGGTATTACCATATTCGGTGCGAATGCGCTCAATATTATTACCAACAAGCACACTGGCTCCTCCATGCTCTCTTAAAGTAACGGGGCGTTCAGTATTCCAGCGCAAGGTTAAACAGGGAGTACCCAAAACGGTACATTCTTCCTGTAAACCACCACTATCGGTTAACATTATTGTAGCATCGATATTTAAACGTAACATGTCATGATAATTTAATGGATGCATTAGAATTAAGTTTTCATTTTGAACAATCTCATCCCATAATCCAAATGATTTTAATTGTTTCCCGGTGCGGGGATGGATGGGCCATAACACATGCATATCTGAACAAACTTCGTTTGTAATAAATTTCATTAATGCACTAAGAACTTCCTTATGATCTACATTTGAAGGGCGGTGTAGCGTTATGAGACAATATTTAGTGCCGGAAAAATCTTTTAGATTATCAAAGCCATTCTCTAACAAGATATTTTTTCTAACTATTTCATTTATTTCAAGTTTTTCAGCTTTTGAACGTTGGCTCTCGAGCGTGTCAATCATAATATTGCCCACAAATGAAATTCTATTTTGAGAAACTCCTTCTTTTAGCAGGTTTTTATTCGAAAGCATATCAGGTGTAAGCAATAAATCGCAAAGTCTGTCGGTAACCAAACGATTTATTTCTTCGGGCATTTTCATATCGCCTGATCGCAGCCCTGCTTCAATATGACAGCATTTTATATGTTCTTTTTTTGCGGTTACCGAACAGGCCAGTGTTGCATTTACATCGCCGACAACTACAACCCAGTCGGGTTTTTCTTTTTTTAATACTTTTTCAAATGCAATCATGGTATTACCTACTTGTTCGGCATGGCTGCCCGAACCTATTCCTAAATTTATATCGGCCTCAGGAATATCTAAGTCTTTAAAAAAGTTCTTTGACATCCGGTCATCATAATGTTGCCCGGTATGTACCAGAATGTGTACAATTTCTTCGTAATCAGATTCCTGATTATGTTTATGAATAGCTTTTATAAAGGGTGCTATTTT
This sequence comes from Bacteroidales bacterium, assembly GCA_016935595.1. The sequence continues at coordinate 14,911 of JAFGQQ010000085.1, read as the reverse complement.
CATAAAATTTGGGCGCGCACCTACAACGGATATTATTTTCATAAATTATTTCGTTACAGAGGTTTTGTTTGCAATTATATTAATTAATAGATTGCCATTTGCAATCGTATTCCCAGGCATCTTCGGGTATTTTATCGAATTTGCCATTACGTAAAGCCCCCCAGCCTTTGGCAATCATTTTGTAATTATTGCCTAACAAGTTGGCAAAACCTTTTTCGCTGTTGTCGGGCAGGTCTTTGTATACATTGCCTTTGTTGTTACTGGCAACTTCGCAGGTTATATACCTTATTTGTTTTTTATCGATCATGGGTTTCAGGGTGCTTAAGGCTGTTAAATCGAAGCCCTGGATATCGCTGAAATATTCTTCGATAAAACCAATGTTATTCTTCTTGCAAAAGTTGTAAAGATTAACGCAAGGCACTGTAATTGATTTTACCATGGTAATTTTTTCGCCGTTGTATTCTTCGTTCCAATTGTCGTTAAAGGTGCCAATGGATGAGGATGCTCCGTTGTTGTTACTGCTGATGTTAAATGTGATTTCTCCATCCATATCGGCCACAGCCATATTGAATAATTGTATTCGAGGATTGTTACCATAACGCTTTTGCAATTTTGCATAGCGTTCAGGATTGGCTTCAAAGCCATAGCATTGTTTAAAGCCCAAATGCATCAGGTTAAAGGTTCCGTTAGGATCCATGCCTATGTATATAAGCGTGCCTTCCTTTTTGCGTAACAAGTAGTGCAGGGTAAAAGAAAGAAAACGGAATGCTTTTGCGGGTTTCGATATGGCTTTTATTAAATTATTAAACATTAATTATATATTTTAAAGTGCTGTAAAGTCTAATTTCTTGAATTCCATTTCTGCTTAAATAATGCTATTTCAGTATCTGTATAAAAATGTTTCATTAAGGTAGAAGTATAATTTTTTTCAAGCCTTTGGGGACTTACTTTTATATTTGATTTTACATATTGATAAAATTCGGCTTCTTTTTTATCAGCGGTTTCATTTATATTTAAGAGTTGTTTGAAAACAATACCGGTGAACTTCTGTAATGCTGCACGGTAACAGTCATTTAATTTCTCCAGTTTTATAATCAAAATATCATAATTATTATAATGAAAAATTGAGTAGCCTTTTTCTTTATCAAAACTATTTTCATAGATATTAAACCCTGAAAATTCTTGAAACTCATTTTTAAACCAGTCTAAAGAAAGATCCTGATCCAGATTTTCATGAAGTTGTTCTATTTCATTCAGACTATATTCATTCCAGTTTTTATCAGGATTGAAAGATTTTAGGTTTTGAAATATCATTGAAATATCACGGATGGTAATGTCGCGAACTATTGAAATAATTTTTATCGTTTTGTTTTTATTTCTCTCTATTTTTTTTCTAACATGATTTTCTAATACTGATGTTGCTGGATTATTTGTAAATTCTTTTCTCCATTGCATGTTCTTTTCAGTTAAATAATGAACATGATAAATAGAATTAAAGGGTAGTAGTGACTTAATTGTTTCATAAATTGATGATGAAGCAACCTTCCCCATTGTATATATTAAAAAAAAATCTTTGCGATGTTTAATTTGAGTTCTTAAATGAAAAATAACCAGGAACTTATATTTAAGAGAACGCAGAATCCTCTTAAAAATATGGATACGGAAGACTTTTTTTAATAAACCTGTTATAAACTTTTTACTTTGCATTATATCTGTTGGTTATTGGAGTAATTTATGGTAAAAATCTACAACTTCGATAGCTTTTTTTCCCCAGGTAAAATCTTTTACAGCAATCTGTCTAATATTAAGTGCTTCTGATAATATTATATCTTTTATTCTATATAATTCTTCTATTCTTTGTTTAATATCCGTCGTGTTATATTTAACACTAATAAAAGCTTCAGGGTATTTATTTACATAGGGAATAATATCACCATAAGGATTTGTAAGTATTTTTCTGCCAGCGGCGAGATAATCACCAAGTTTATTTGGCCATCTTGCTTCATTTCTTGGTGTTTCACGTTGGAGTAAAATAAAAACATCTGCACAGGCAATTGATTCAGTATACTTTTTATAATCTTGCCAGCCTAACTCAATTAATTCCTGCCCAATATTATATTTGTTTTTTAGTTTCTCAGGAATAATCCACCCCGTTGTAAACCAGTTAATTTCAAAACTGTTTTTTAAACAATTAACAGCTTCAATAAATGGAATAATATCTTTAAACTCTCCAGGCATCATTCCAATGAAACCAAAAGTTAATGAGTTTGCAGGTATATTATATTTTTCTTTTATTTTAAAATTGTTATTATAAAAAGGTATCTCATTTACATCACTACCACCATGTATAATGGTAATTTTTTTGTTTGGAATATTCCACTCAATTGCACATTTTTCCAGGAATTTTGAGAGAACAATTATACCATCAGCTTTCTTAATTATATATTTCTGAAAAATCCGGTCATAGAAACCATGTGTAATCCTTTTAAAGAAAGTTTTCTCCTTTTGGTGTTCGCTAAAGAAATCCCACCACTCGGTAATATGTGGTATTCCAAAAATAGTATGCCCGAAAAAGACTGGGAAAGCTACAGATGGTCTATGCCCTACATCGGAGTGAATTAGATCAAAATTGTGATTCTTAATTAAATACAGGGTTTTTAATATTGCTGAGAAAAAACCAAAACCTATTTTACTAAACTTGGAGGGTAAAATTTCTGGAAATGAAATTAATTTAACCCCATTGCGATATTCTACCCGAATGGGAAATTTTCGGTTTGTATTTGGTTGGTTTGTAATAAATACAACGCTATGCCCTAAAGCATGTATTTCTTTGGCTATTTTAAAAGTTCTACCAAAGCCTTCCTTGTCAATTGTCGCGTAGTGGATAAAAAGTAACCTCACTTAAAATCTAGTTTGAATTCATTATTATTTTTAAATTCTTTTATTATTTTCTGAGTAATATTTTTAATTTGATCATTCTTAACTGTATCGTTGATTTTTGATACTGTAATAACAACTATAATATTCTGGAAAGATAAAATTTAAAATATTTTAAGATAATTGTACGCTTTAACATATTGATTAGCTGTTATTTCCCAATTTTTATTGTCAATTACCCATTGTCTTCCATTTTGCCCAATTCTTTTCAAATTATTAGTTTCTATTATAAGCTTAAGACGGTTTATGAGCGATGAAATTCCATCACTTAAGTTAAAAATATAACCAGTTTCATTATCTTCAATGCAACTTGTCAGACCTTTAACATTACTAACTAGAACAGGTGTTTCAGAGCTCATAACTTCCAGAATCTTTAAGGGAGTAATAGTTTCCGACATTTTGTTATAAAACCTTGGCATTAGAAAAAGATCTAAGATGGAATAGTATTGTGGCATCAAATGATATTCAATTTTAGGCAATATTCTAAAATATTCAGGATCAAGTTGTAACCCACTATCTTTATTACCAAAAACAACAAAGAATAAATTAGGGAAATTCTTAATAAGTTCATTCTGATGCTGGAAAATAAACTCCGAATTTTCAAGAGCCTTTGAATTATCAATGCCAATTACGAATCTATCTTTTGGAATTAGATTTGATTTGTCAATTGCAATGTTTCTAATGAAAAAATTACTGTCGATTCCATTAGGAGCTGGAAAAATTAATTCGGATGGTACATTAAAGCTTTTAATAATATGATCTTTTAGTTCTTCATCGATACTAATTAATACATCTGCTTTTTTTATTAGAAAAGATTCAATTTTTTTTGAAATTAAGTATTTCAAAGACTTTTTAGAATAGATATCAATGCTAAGCGCATGCAAATCATAAATGAATGGTTTTTTGTATTTCTTTGCTAACAAATAAGCACTTAACCCGTTTTTGTGATTGGAATGACCATGAATTATATCGAATTCTTTTATATTAACAGTACTTTTTATTTTCAGGTAATTAAAATAAATTAATATAAATTGGAGTGGCCTATTGAAAACTGGAATCTTATGAAAAAACTTTAATAGTTTAAAAACTGGCAATGTTAACATATGCTGATAGGCAACGGAATCGCATAAAAAAGTTCTTCCACGAAAAAGATTCCTTTTATCTATTGTGAAAAGACTTGAAACAACTAATAGTTTAGTTATTTTTTTGTTTAACACCTTAAAAATATTATGATTTCGTATTGAATGCCCTCCTTGCAAGGGAAAAGAAGCTACATTGACTATATGTATTACTTTCATGTTTAAATGTTAAAAATTATTACGGACATACTTTTTTTTCCAAGCATTAAAATCGTTAATAGCCCTATGGTTAGCAAAAAGTATTTTAAACCCTGAAATATCTGCTTTCGTTAATTTTAAGATCGAAATTATAAAACGTTTAATAATAGCTTTATAAAACGCCCTTCTATAATACTCTCTAAAGTATTTTTCTCCCAGATATTTATAACGCAAGATCAATGCACTTTTCAGTACCCAATATGATTGCGTTGCATTTCTTCGCCTACCTCCAATTGAAATGCTTCCCTTATGCCAAATCTTTGCATTTGGTGTATAAATAAGCTCAACACCTTTATTCTGTGCCCTTAAACAATAATCGGTTGATTCGCCATTAAAGAAAAAATCTTCTGAATAATTTCCAACTTTTTCATAGACTTTGTCTGAAAAAAGCCAGAAAATATCATCAAGTAAGTCTCTTCGTCGCTCCTCATCAAATTGGCCTGTATCATCTTCGTTGTAACCCAAAGCTGTATAATCCAATAATGTTTTATTTGTAAATCTGCTGCCTACATACTGTAATTTATTCGGACTATCATAATGATAAACCTTACCTGTAACTATAGCATTATTATTATACCGCTTACTACAATTCACTAAATGAGTAATAGCTTCTTTGTCTATTACGGTATCGTTATTCAATATTAAATAGTATACAGGTCTATATTCTTTACCAATGTTTAATCCATGATTTACACCCCCAACATACCCGCAGTTCTCTTCAATTCTATGCAAACAAATTCTATCGTCTTTTATTTTAGTTACCTCCTTTTCAAGTTCTGTAAAATTTGCATGTGTTGAACCATTATCTACCAGTACAACTTTAAATGCATCGAAATTGCTTTGTAAAATTGATTTTACGCACTTAGTTGTATAATGATTCTGATTATAGTTTAATGTAATAATTACAACATTATCTGGCATGTGCTGTGTTTAAGTCAAAATTACTTTTAAGGTTTCTATAATAATTATCTCTCGCTGCTAAATATAATCCAAGGCATACATACCAAGTAATATCACGATAAACAGAAACCGGCGAATACCAATTTATATATTGCAATAAATTATAAATGAAATACAAAATGAAGAATAACAGGTAATAAAATTCTTTTGACCGCATATTTAATTTGAAGGTACGTATCATTCTGATATCATATAAAAGCAATTTTATTAGCAAAAAATAAATTGGTGTAAATGCAAGTATACCTATAATACCTACCATAGCAAAAGCCGAAAGCAGTGGGTAATCATATGATTCATAACCTTCTTCATCTGATGTCTGCCATTTTTGGGTATAGCCTGTTCCGAAATATTTATTTTCTTTAAACTTATCTACAATAAAATCGCGGGAAAAACCAAAGCGTTCATCTTCAAATCCGGCAGTAGTCTCACCATATTGTATAACATATATTGTTTCTTCTATAGCTTTTACCGTGGTCTGAAAATACCTAGGAGTAACTATAGCAACAGACCCTATCAGTACAAACAAAACCATTATAAATTGTATAGCCTTGCCTAAAGAAATTATACGTTTTCCTTTTAAATAATTTATAAGAAAGAAAGCAATAATAAGATAGGCAAATACGCCAATTATATGTCGTCGTGTAATCGAAACCAGCCATACAATTATCATTAAAACATATAAAGTAAGTATATAGCCTTTATCTTTAAATTTATATTTACCCAACAATACAATAGTTCCCAGAGGAATAAGCAATGGCAATAAACCATATGAATACAGCATTTGCCTTTCCATATCGATAAAGCCCCTGTTTAACGTAAACCTTGGCAGTATATCTATTCCGGTAATAAAGCTCTGTAAGAAAAGAATAAAAACTGTAAGTGAAGAAAAATATAAAACCCGGTAAAAAACAGCATTATTCCGCTGGTAAAACCTATATAAGTAAAAAACTATTGCTATATTATACGCTATGTATCTTATTTTTATTAAGTTAAAAACTATTGATCCGGGGTTGTTGTTATAAACAGGTGTTAAAACTCCAAAAATAAGAAGCATATATACACCATAAACAAGACAATATATTAAAAGCTTCTTACTTCTTTTTTTTAAGTGCAAACTGTTACCAAAAGGTGTTAAAAAAAATAGTATGCTGAGGATTACGAATAATATATCGTTAAAATTTAACCCCCCGCCTAGTTCGTGCAAATAAAGAGCTTGCTGGACTCCTCCGGGATTTGTATAAAGAAAAAAAGTAATCCAAAAAAAAATATCAACACCTCTGGACTTCATTGAAATTAGTTTCCTGAGTTCATTTAAATGTAATATAACTCTTTATCTTTTCCTTTAAATATTTTGACTCCTTAGGTTCTAATGCAAACACTGTTGATATAAGTAATAAAAAGGATAAGATGTATTTTAATATAATATATTGTGAGAGAAAATTCTCAATCATTATTAATCCAAGACTTCCTGATAACAGATAAACCATTAATATAAGATTTGCCTTTGTTAAATGAAATCTAATAACCTTATTGAAAAACACAAATACAAGTAGAAAAAAAATCACAGGCCCTATTATATACTTTAGCATCCAGCTATATAAGCCTATTCTTGAGGTTAAGAAATATACAACACTGATGTTTATAGTACAGTAAATCACCCAGAAAATACCGTTCCATTTAATTCTACCTGTCGGGGTCAAAGCCATTGCCATAGAGTAAAACCACACATAAAAAACTAGTCCGATAAAATGATAAGGCAGATATTTAGCTGATTCCAGAAACTCAACCGAATAGAAAACCCTTAAAAGTAATTCTTTAAACGGAATTGCCAGGAATAACAAGGGAATCAGATAAAGAGTACTTAAACGCAAGCCATCATTCAATATTCCTGAAACCTCTTCGTTAGTTTTTGTTTCGCAATACCTGGGATATAAATAGGTACTAAATGTAGGTAAAAGAAAGCCGGTAAATAATCCCGCCCAGGTAATTATGGGGCTATATAATCCAATAGCGTCAATTCCCAGTTGAGTAACAATAATTGCCCGGCAAATAACATCTGAAACAATGATATATAGCATCACGCTAAGTCCAAATCCCGAGAAGGTTATCAATTCACGTGTAAATTCTTTTTTTACAGGCGAAGAAAGTATGGATTTCAAATTTATACCTAGTTCCGTTAAATGATGTTTTTTTGCAAACAGATAGTTAATAGCAAGTGTTGATAAATATGAAAATGGGACAAATACAACTACGCCATTTAAGTTAAACACCAAGATTAGTGGTATAAAAACAATAATATTTATAAGAATAATGAAAATACGGGCCCGGGATATTGCCTTTACATTTTTATAGCCTTTTAAAATAGCAAAGGGAATGCTGTTTAATATCAGCAATGGCAGAGTGAAAACAGCCACATAAAAAAACAATTGGTATTTATTGTCGCCAAATACATATACGGTTAGTTTACCTGCTAACAGGAATAATCCAAGAATGCTAATCAACATAAATGAAAATACCAGTACAATATATGATTTTAATGCGCTTTTAATCAGCTCAACAGCATTTGTTTGTGCTTTATTTTCAGCAATTTGCTTTACTGTGGCCTCGCTCATGCTGAGGGTTGAAAACTGGGCAATTTGCTGAGTTAGAAAATTTAGCTGGCTAAAAATCCCCATACCATCAACGCCTAAATATATAGCACCTAATTTTGAACGAAATATACCTGCAACAAACTGAACAAATGTGGTGCTGGCAAGGAAAGATGTATTTTTAATGAGTTTTTTAAGTTCCAAGGCAATATTTGTTATTTTAACGTTTACGCCAAATTGGTTGTAAGGATGTATTTACCAACCGGATATTTTTTTGTATATCTTTTAAGCAATCCTGACAAATATTTTTTGAAAAACCAAAATCTTCAAATAAACTGTCAGTTGTATAAGTTTTAGTACAAAAATTACATTGGTTTTGTGTTGGTTCTTTAATTGGGGGATTTATTTTATATGGCTGATGAAATTGCGTTGTGTTACCTTTTTTGTAGTGGTAGGTTAATTCACTGTCTTTGCAGTAAGGGCATACCGGCACATCAAATTCTTTCAGTGAAAGGGGTGTTGCACTTTTTGCACCACAGAAAAAGCAGTGCATTTTTTCGCCGGGCTTAATAGCAATAACAATAGATTGTGCACCTAGATTTTTAAAAATACTGTTTTCTAATTTGTGAGACAATTTATAGCCAAACGAATTTTCGTGGATGTATTTATCAGTGTATTTTCCAAGTTCAGCAAAAGTAAACAACATGTCACCTCCTGAATAGGTGTTAACCAAGAAGCCTTCATCTTCGATATACTTTTTAAGTTTTCGTGGACTATACTCATATTGAAAAAAGGGAGGTTTTATTACATCTCTTCCCAGGATTTTTTTTAAAATTTGTTTGAAGTTTTTCTTGGTTTTTAATAAACGTTTTGACCATGAAGGAGCCGGAGTAGATATAATAGCAATGCCTCCCGGTTCTAAAACCCGAAAAGCCTCTCTTATTGGTACCTGTGGTCCTTCAATAAAATGTTCAACCACACCAAACGATAAATAGCCGCGCAAGGAGTTATCTTTAAAAGGTAAACTGGTAATATCACCCTGAATAAATTCAAGATCATAATTATACTGTTTCTGCCAGCTTTTTAAATGTTCAATAGTTTCTGCTGAAAAATCAAGCCCGGATATATCGATGCCTAAATGCGATAAATAAAAATTATAACGCCCCAGGCCGCAACCTGCTTCAATAACTTTCCCATGGCGCGGAGTATATTTAACAATCCATGGGCGCATGCCAAAATAGTCCCACATCTGAATTTCCGATTCAATGCTCAAGTTTTTCCATTCATTTGTCCAGATGTCTTTATCTTGTCCGCTACTCTTAATTGTCATGTTCAATATTCTTTATAAACTTCGCTGTTACACCACCGACTAATGTTTTTTCTTTTACATCTCTAATTACCACCGAACCTGCACCAACTCTAGCAAAATTTCCAATTTTCACATTCTGACCAATAGTTACTCCCGAATAACAAATAACAGCTTTCCCAATAGTTACTGGATTTGTAATATTATGTTCATCTTCTCTATCTAATGTCCAATTACCAGTATGTGTCCATATTTGACAAAAAGCCCCAAGAGCAGTATCAGAATCAATAAAAATATCTGCTGATAAATCAAGAAGTGTATACCTTCCAATGTGTACTCTGTCTCCAATTCTTATTTTTTTTATGTCTTTCTTTTTTACAACTTTATGTAGAATTAATCCCCTATCAATATTTGAATTATTACCGATATGTGCACCAAACTTTCGTAAGATAGGTTTAATACAAAATTTTGGCATATTTTCAATGACCGTACTAAGTCCTTCTCCTCCAAATAAAAAATAATACAATTCACATTTCATTTTGTAATACAACAAAATGATACCATAAATTATTCTTTTTAGTATTTTTTTCATGAAACTAAAAACTTTTGCAGTGTTCAATCACATAATTAACCTCTTCATCCGTTAATTCAGCATGCAGGGGTAAGGTTATAAATTTATCCGCTTCCTTTTCAATGTACGGGCAGGTATTTCCCCAGGGTTTAAACAGGGGTTGTACACTAAGCGGTGTATAATGGCAACCTGTTGCAATGCCTTTCGATTTTAGGTGTATCATTAATTCATCGCGTTTTTCGGCCCGTATGCCAAACATCTGGTAAACATACTTGTCAGGTTCAAAAGGCAGCAAGGGTTGAATACCCTTAATATCCTTCAAACCTTTCATGTATTTGACAATAATTTCGGAACGGCGTTGGTTCATTGCAGGGAGTTTTTTTAGCTGAGCCAAACCAATTGCAGCAGCAAGATCATTCATATTATATTTGTAGCCCAGCACACTTATTTCATAAAACCAGTGCATGGCATCCATATTGGCATGGGTATAACTCTGGGCTGTTTTCCAGTTATCTTTATCTATACCCACCCAGCGCATGGCTTTTACATCTTTTAGCAGCTCAGGATTATCGGATACAATCATTCCGCCGTCGCCGGTTGTCATTAGTTTTTTTTCTTCGAACGAATAGCAGCCAATGTCGCCCCAGGTACCAAGTGCTTTGCCTTTATATTTTGCTCCTGCGGTATGTGCACAGTCTTCAATAACCTTTAGTCCCTTTTCCCTTGCCCATGGCATTAATTCATCCATTGGTACAGGATGCCCGGCATAATGCACCGGCATTACTGCAACAACATCTTTATCGTATTTACGGTTCATATCTTCAAGGTTCATCCCAAGAGTTACCGGATCTGAATCTACAAAAACGGGTATCAGCCTGTTGTAAAGTACAGCAGAAGCCGTTGCGCTAAAAGTTAATGATGGCACCAATACTTTTTTCCCCTCTGGGAAACCAAAAACCATTAAAGCCAGATGCAAGGCTGCAGTGGCAGAATTTACACCAATTGCCATCTGGCAGCCAACAAATTCTGACCACTGCTTTTCAAACTCATTTACATTTGGTCCCAACCCAACCCATGAACGCTCAAATGCTTCTTTTATATTATCAAGTTCCTCCTGTCCGAGCGATGGTTTAAATAATCTAATATTCATACTTACTAAATATTTAATTCAGTATATTTCTTTTTGAATTCTATAAAGCTCATATTATTATTATCCTTTTCAGATAAAAAAGGTGTTTGCACAGGCCAATTAATTTTTAAATCCGGATCGTTCCATAAAAGACCTCCTTCTACTTCAGGGGTATAGAAATTGTCAACCTTATAGAGTACTTCGCTTAAATCGGTAAGTGTACAAAACCCATGAGCGAATCCACGGGGAATAAAAATCATTTTTTTATTCTCTTCGCTTAGTTCAATGCTGTCCCATTTTCCAAATGTTGTGGAATCTTTCCGCAAATCGACGAAAACGTCGAGAATGGCTCCTTTAATGCATCTTACCAGTTTGGTTTCACTGTGCGGAGGGAACTGAAAATGTAAACCTCTGATAACTCCTTTTTGCTCTGAACGGGAATGGTTTTCCTGAACCCATTTTCGATGTATAGTATTATTTACAAAGATTTTTTCATCGAATGTTCGCATAAAAAAACCTCTGTTGTCTGTTATTGGTCTAAGGGTAATTTCGAAAACACCTTTTAATTTACGCTCTGTAATTTCCATAGTTTTGTGTAATCGGCTATTTGCTGAAGACAAATATCACAAACATTCATATCTGCATAGTTTTTATACCAATTCACAGTTAATTCAATTGTTTGTTCCAAGTTTAGTAAAGGTTGCCAGCCTAATTTGTATTTAGCTTTATTGATATCCAGTGCCAGCAAGGTAGCTTCATGCAATGCATCTGGTTTTGACCCATCAATCCACGTTCCTTTTCCATATTTTGTAATTAAGATTTCAACTAATTCGCCAACATTAGTAATATTCTCAATTTTTGGTCCGAAATTCCATGCTTCAGCAAATTTTTCAGGTTCCTCCATCAGCCTGGCGCCTAATTGCAGGTAGCCACCCAAAGGCTCGAGAACATGCTGCCATGGCCGGGTTGCTTTGGGATTTCTAACAAAAATAGCTTCGCTTTTTTCTAATGCCCGAATACAATCGGGTATTATCCTGTTTTCTGCCCAATCGCCACCACCTATAACATTACCGGCCCTTACCGATGCAACAGCTTTTTTATGTGATTGATAGTTGTTTATATTAAAAAAGGAATTTCTGTATGATGAAATAACTATTTCAGCAGCTCCTTTACTGGCGCTGTAAGGATCATAACCTCCTAATCTTTCATTTTCACGATAAGGCCAAATCCATTCCTTGTTTTCATAAACCTTATCGGTTGTAATCATAATAGCCGTTGTTACCGAATCGGACATTCGGACGGCTTCTAATATATTTGCTGTACCCAGTGTATTAGTTTCGAATGTTTCACGCGGATTCTGATAGCTTTCAAGTACTAAAGGTTGGGCAGCCAGATGGAAAACTATTTCGGGTTGTTCTTTTTCAAAAACAGCATTGGTTTTTTCAAAATTGCGAATATCAACAAAGTATTCTTTTACAAATGAATCAACCTGGGCTAAAACGTAATTATCGTATTTTGTTTTTGGTTCGAGACCAATACCTATAACTTTTGCCCCAATAGAATTCAACCAAATACTAAGCCATGAACCCTTAAAACCGGTATAGCCTGTTACGAGGACTTTTTTACCTTTATAACTATTTAGAATATCATTTATTCCCATACTTTCCATTGAGCTTTTCCGGTATCCCAAAGTTTATTCAGGTTGTTTACATCGCGAATTGTATCGGCACATTCCCAAAATCCATTGTGTTTGTATGTCATAACCTGTCTTTTGGCAGCCAGCTCTTCAAGCGGCCCAAATTCAAAATCACAATTTTCCTCAGCCGTAAGATAGTTTATCATCTCCTTACTAAAAACCATATAGCCGCCATTTATTAAACCTTTGCTGGTTTGAGGTTTTTCTTCAAAAGATAGTACACAACCATTTTTTTCGATCACTTCTCCAAACATTGATGGTGGCTTCACTCCCGTAATGGTCACTAACTTGCCATGGTTATTATGAAAATCTAAAAGTTTTGTAATATCAATATCTGATACACCATCACCATAAGTAAGCATATTAATATCGTCCAGATATTTTTCAAGTCGTTTTATACGTCCTCCTTTTAGGGTATTAACGCCTGTATTAACCAAAGTCACTTTCCATTGGTCTGGCACATCACTATGGTAAGTTATTTCACCTGTGGCAGTATCAACAGTAAAATCACTGTTATAACTTTGAAGTTTTTGAAAGTAATCCTTAATTAAATTTCCTTTATATCCTAAAGCTATAACAAACTCATTAAACCCATAATATGCATATATTTTCATAATATGCCATATTATTGGTCTTCCACCAATCTCGACCATCGGTTTTGGGATTAATTCCGAGACATGCCCTAATCGTGAACCATATCCACCAGCGAGTATTACAACTTTCATTCTTCTAATTATATAGTATTTGCTCCTATAAATAAATCCAAATCGCTGATTATTGTGCCCAATCGTCTTAATCTTGCTTTTTCTTTGGCATATATATTTATTGACTGGAAAATTGGGATAATCGAAATTTTCTCAGAAAAGTTATCGATTACCTCGATATTTTTATCCCTTTTTTGGCTTTTTTCCGCTCCATAAATTAGTTCTGCCAGGGTTATCTCAGAAATGGCAAATTTGTCATATCCTATTTGCTCAATTTTTTCTTTAATCTCAAATTGTCCTTTGAAATAATGAATACAAATATTGGTATCAAGCAAATAGTCCATTAGAAGTCTTCAATATCTCGGTTATTTACTCTAGAATTTCGGATGTCATCTATTATTTCATCAGAACTTCTCTCGTCATCCCATGCACCAAAACAAGAAGAAAAATCATGATTGTCCTCGGTTTTGTCATTTATGGATTGAGTCAATTTGATAATTAAATCTTTTTTTGACTCAGTATCCCAATTTTTCATTAATCTGAAATAACTATTTACATTATTTTTTTCAAATGCCAGGCTCATTTTTAATTCTTTTTATCAAAGATAAAAATTTTCAAAATCAGTCTAATTATTTGGCAGTGTCTTTTTGTATTTTCGCTAACTTTTGTGTATAAGTCAGAAGACAGAAGTAGGAAGTTAGAAGAATTGGATAAAGAACACCTATCTTACTTCCCTGTCTGCCGACAGGCAGGCAGCTTCGGACTTCAAGCTTTTTTTAAACTGAAATTTTATAAAACCGAGAATCACAAAGTATTGGGGACGAGCTCAGCGCAGCTAAACTAAAGTATCTGCAATAAACCGAGTTTACGAGCTCACCGAAGGTAAATTGCAGGGTTTTAACCTTGACAATAAAAGTTCGTCAGCAGTTGAGGCTACTCTTGTCGGGCCTTGTTCTCACAAGTTTATTTTGTTGTTTTAATTACTCTTAATACCTCTTATAAAGTATTTTCCCTACCCTGTTTATGTGTTCGATTAAATCGCTGTTTTTCAAATGTTGGTAAATCGAAATATCAAAGGTATAGGGTAATAACAAATCATCTATCTGTGTGCTTAGTTTATTAATTTCAGACAAACTTAAATGTTCGCCTTTTAAAGTAATATCTACATCCGATGAATTTTTATAATCGCCTTTAGCCCTTGAACCATATAGTATTACTTCATCTAGTTCGTTAACTGCCGAAAATAATTCTTTCAGTTTAATTATTGTTTGTTCTTTTAATCCGTAAGGCATGTATATAATTTATTCTTTTTCTGTCAAGCTTTTAAGTAAATCATCAAACCGCGATACGTATCGTGTCAAAATAGCCTGTATTATCTCTTCCGCAGTGTCTTCGTCATAACTGTGCGATGTCCTGTTCCTGCTTTGCAACATATCCATCCATGCTTCACCATCAGCTATTAAATTAATTTTAAATCCTTCGCGTATAGCATCTCTTGAGCCGCTTATGTCAGGATACCCCTGGTAAATTAGATAATCTTTCATGGTATTCCAACCGAGTTCATAAGTATATTCAAAAGATTTTATTAAACCTTGTTTTTCAAATTTAGATAATTCTCCTAATTCAATAAATTCTTTTAGCTGTGTCAGCGCTTTTTTGTAATTCGAAAAACGTTGTTTCCAT
>JAFGQQ010000492.1 GCA_016935595.1 Bacteroidales bacterium | reverse complement strand
ACTTCAATTATGTCTCCAACTTTTAAAGAACCGTCGAGTAAAAGAACAATTCCTGAGATAAAATCGCTAAACAAATCTTGCAGGCCAAAACCTGCACCGACTAATATTGCAGCAGAGCCGGCAAGCAGGACAGAAATATTGAATCCTAAAACATTTAACCCGGCAATAAAAGCTATGGTAACAATAATATATTGAATTAACCTGTTAACAGTATATTTTTTTGCTAAATCAAGTGTTTTTGAACGATAAATTATTCGTTTGATCACAAATAAAATTACAAATACAGCAGCAATCAGCACAATAAATATAATAAGATTGTAAATTTTCAGTGAATAATTGCCCACAGTAAAGATTTCATACTCAATAATTTCTTTCATTGTTTGACTGTTTTTATTTGAATTCTATCAATTAATTGTTATAGATAAATCAAATTAACGAATAAGCAGCAAATAATAATCAAAAAATATCTTCTTTCTTAATTATGCCTTGCGCAAGTAATTCTTTGATTACAATTTCTGTCATATCACTTTTTAACTGAAATTCATATCTAATATCCATTACATAAGCTTTTAAGCGCATTTTAAGGTAATTTCGGCGTTCTTTTACCTCATTAAAAAAGAGCACAACAATGGGTTTGTTTAGATAAATATATCTTGAAACCTGTGCTGCTTCAATAGCTATTTTCCTTACTTTATATGTATCAATATCAACAGGCAAATAAAATTCGGCTACAACCTGGCAATTAAGTTCTCCGGAATTGGCATTTGAAACGGCTGCATTCATAAGTTCCATATTTGGTATTGTAACTACTGAATCATCAGGAGTTACAATACGCGTTGCCCTTAAACCAATTTCAAGCACCTCGCCATAATAATTACCCGCTTCAATTTTATCACCTACCTGGAAAGGCCTGTCAAAAAGAAGCATTAGTCCCCCAAATATATTCTTTAATAAATCCTGGGCAGCCAAACCTACCGCAATGGTTATTGATGCAGATATGGCTATAAGGGTTTCAATGGGTGGATTATAAATACCTTTTACTATTGCGAAAACAATAACTGACCAGATTATTATTCTTGCTACAGGAATGATGCTTTTTATACTAATGCGGTATTTTGTGCTTCGTTCGGCAAATATTTCGAGCAATTTAATAATTAGTCTAATAAAAAGATATCCAATTGCCAGTAATACAATAGTCCAGAATATTTTTGAGAAAGAAATAGCTTTTAAAACTTCTGCAGGTTTTTGAGTCAGTTGCTGATCCGTATTTTTGTTTTTCTTATTACTTGTATCTGAAAAATGCTCAGTTAGTATAGTGTCATTGCCTTTTAATTGTAAAGATGCTTGATTGATATTCTGAGAATAAAGAACCGGGGCGTGTAATAATAGGATCAAATATAATAGTGTTTTTTTCATTTCATTTAATGGTATATTAATTGATAAAATTACGCGATACTAAATGATTAACTATTGGTCTGAATATAATTGGATTAATATTATATTTTAAATTGGGTTTAATAAGTAAGCCTTTTTCGAACATAGGCGTAAGTATATTTCGTGAAGCCGTAACAGATTTGCCCATTAATTTAGCATAATCGTTTAATTCAAGGCCATCGTGTATAATCATTACCTGCATTGTAAAAAGTTCATCGCTTGAAAGGTTTTTAATAAAAGAAAAGTCAAACATATTAACCGGGGACATATGAATTTCTTCATTGTTGGCAAAACGTGTAGATTTTAGCCAGTATAATTGGGCTAAGGAAATATTTCCTGATGACATGTTCAGGAGAGAGGAGAAAAAGTCTTTTTCCAGAAATTTTTGTTTAACAATTTCGCCCATTTTTTGGTATTTAGTGTTGGACAAATGGTATTCAGACGGATTAAAAACAATATGGTAACCACTTAAACGGTTACGTTTAAATATAATTTCTTCAATTGTTTCCTGACTCATAGGCTCTACTATTATCTCATTGGTAAAATAATTTGAAATATAAATAGTTCTTTCGAGGTAATTCCAGGAGTGGGTTGTATAAGCTCCAATCCATAATACTTTTTTCATAGTGTTGGCAATTAGTTCGAAAAACATATTCATACATTCAAAACCGTTTACCTCTTTTAAAAACAGATGTTGAAGATTCTCAATCACTATCACCCGTGTTTCATCGAATTGATTTATAAAATCAATTATTTGTTCATTTGTTTCAATTTTTTTAACCCCTAACTTGTCTGCGAAAAAATTATAATATAAGTCTTTAGAGTAAATTTTATGATTCAACGTATGTTTAATAACCGGGATTTGAATATTTGCCTTTTTTAGAAAAATATTTATTAACGAAGTAATTCCGCTTCCTTTTTCACCAATAATTGCGATGGTTACAAAGCGGTTTTTTTTCCAGTTTTCTAAAGCTGTTATTAAAAGTTCCAGTTCTTTTTCCCTGTTTACAAAAAACCGCTCTTCATCGGTAGGGTTTAACTGATATAACCTTTGATAAACAAAGGGCAATTGTTTAAGCGATTCATTTGTTTGATTAATAAATTCCGACAATTCAAAGGAAACGAACTTTCTTTCAATAGTAAAGCCTATACGCTTTTTTAAATCCTTTATTCGCGATGAAATGAAAATTTTTACTTTGTTAAAATATTCTTTTGTAAGAGGAATAGCCTTATTTATTGATTTTATTACTAATTCTTTATATTTCTCTGTACGCTCAACGGCTTTAATATGGGCAATTTTTAGATGAAGGTTAAAAATATTTTCTGTATCTTTTAATCTTAATATATTTTCATTAAAACTGTTTATTGCCTCACCAAGTTCTTTTTTAATTGCAATAATGATTTCATCAAGAATTAATCCTGCTTTTTCAAGAAAGCCTAATGCCCTGTTAAATCCTTCTATTGCTATTTCCATGGCTTTCTCTGAAGGCCCGCTTTTTTCTTCAAGCATTATTTGAGATGATTCGAGCGAAAAATCTGAAACCGTGCCCAATCCTAAAATGTTAATCCTCGATTTTTCAAGTTGTAAATCTAACCATTGTTCAGTCTTTTTAATTTTGTCTTTTAGTGCCGGTAAAGCTTCAAAATTAAGCAATTCATTAGGTGAAATATATTTTATTTCTGAAACGCGGGTTCCTTTTACATAGTTTTTATTTCGTATAAATCCACGGTTATCCGACACTTTTCCGGCCAGTTTTGAGATATTTTCCTGAAGGGTTGAGAAGTCTTTTGCAAAGCAACCGGTTAGCATTTCAATTGTCCTGGTTAATATACTATCAACAAGTTGGCTTGATATTTTTTTTCGTTCTTCAATTATATTCTTTTTCACTTCTTTTTCTGAAGTTCCAGCAATTTCAATTTCTTTCCGGCTTTTAGCCAAAAAATTTTTTATTTTAAGAAATAATTTCTGTATATCATTGTTAATATAGGATTCAATATTTTGGCATAACAAGTTATACTCATCAAAAACAGAGTAGTAAAGGAGTGTGATTTCCGCATCAACTGCCCAGTCATCGAAAAGAGCTTTAAATGTATTGTCCCAGTTGGTTATAGTATGAATATAATCATCTGAAATTTTATTTTGCCTGGAATCAATTTTTTTCTTGCTATATGTTTTGTTTGGAAGTTCCAGAGTATCGATTTTTTCGAATACATCATCAAATTGAGTAAATGCTTTTTCTCCGGCAATTTTAATTTCATTTTCAATTTCTTTCAATAAAGACTGCTGTTCTGATTTTATTTCAGCAAAGATTTTATCTGCTTCATTTATTTTTTTTTGTACCTTTTTTTCTCCTTCTTTTAAAAATTGAAGGCTTTTTTGAAATTCAGCGTCGAATAGCTGGTCTAATTCCCAAAGTTTTAATATCCCGCTGCTTTGTTTTTCATACAATTTAGGTACTATGAAATTTGAATTTTTTAAAAAATCATTAAAGATGAACTGGCGGGCTATATTTCGGAATAATATTCTTCTGTTTATATAAACAACCACATTAGTGGGATTTTTATGAAATAGTATTCTGAATAAATTTGTAAAACGCTTTGAGTATATTATTGCTAATCGACGAAAGTTAGCTGCTGCCTTTTTAAGGTTAATGAAGGGATTGCCCAATAAACTAATAGAATAACCATTAAATTCTTCACTAACATGAATTACCCGTTGAATTTTTTCAAGTTCTTTATTTACAGCATCTTTAAATTTATTGTAAAAAGTATTATAAGAATTTAGTTTTGTGTCTTTACCATACTGGTCTAAAACCGTTAATAACTTCTCTTTTAATTGTCTTTGAATTTCAATTGAGATAGAAAAGTTGCTTGATAAACCAAGAGATTTATATGATTTGCTATACAAATCTTCAGTTTCATTTATAAGAGAAAGGTATTTATTTCCAGAATCTTTATAAAATTCAATTAATTCTGGGAGTATCCCACTAACAAATGTTTCATAAACCTTTTGAATTTCGATTGACCTGAATTCCATTAAATGTGAATTAAAATAATAAAAGCAAGATAATTAAAAAATACCAAAAGCCATTACCGGCGAACCGGGAAATGCAAGCGAATTATCAGCATGGCCTATGACAATTCCATCAGTTAATGCACATAAAGTTTCTGTATGTTTACCAAAAGCATTATAAATTCTTGCAATTTTTTGTCCTTTTTTAACTGTTTCGCCTGGTTTTTTTATAAACCTTACTATTCCGCTTGTTGAACTTAATGGTAAACTCGAATATCTGAGGGTATTGCCCATTAAGTATGGTGGTAATGGATACTGGTAATAGTCAGTATTATGTGTAACCATCTCCAGTTTCATTAAGATATTCCAGATTGCATTTATACCTATGGTGATATTTTTTTCATTTATAATAAACGACTCCCCCAATTCGAGAACAATAGCCGGAATTTTGTTTTTGTTCAGGTTATAAGTTAACGAAGATTGAATATTATCGGTATCTTCAATTTGAAGCAAACCGGTCATCTTTGAATAATCAATAATGAATTGGTCTGTTTCAGTATTATTTAATGAATCGTTTAAAACATAGGGGATGGATTTATTCCAGTCGTTATGCAGGTCGATGACTAGTGAAGGGCTGGAATTTAAAATGTATTGAAAAATTTTTGAAGCAATTCTTTCTCCTATGGAACCCTTTTCGTCACCGGGAAAAGACCGGTTCAGGTCTTCTTTTGAGATTGCAATATTTCGTGATACAGTTTCAAAACCAAAAGGGTTCATCAAAGGAAAAGCTAAAACACTTCCTTTTAGAAGGGTCTTTTTTAACTTCTTAAATAGTTCATGAATAATAACTGTCCCTCCAATTTCATCACCGTGCATACAACCTGTTAACCAAATAACCGGGCCATTATTATCGCTTTTAATCGACATAAAAGGTATTCTGCGTTTCGAAAGGTCAGAACCAGTAAGGATTTTAATAAACGAATATTGTTGTTTTATGTTGGGCATATTATTTCATATTATACCCTATAAATCTAAATGTTAATATTATTTTGTATTATCTTCAACTACTCTCCTTAACCATGGCAGTAGCGCAAATATTATAATCACCGAAACCATAGCCAATAAAGAATTGGTTAAGAAAAAGAAGGCTTTATTACTGTACATATCCCACATACCTGAAAGAACTCCTGAGAGTTTATTTCCAATTGAAGTGGATAAAAACCAACCGCCCATCATTAAGGCTGTAATTCGGGGCGGGCTGAGTTTTGAAACTAAAGAAAGCCCCATTGGGCTTAGGCATAATTCACCGATTGTAATTACGGCATAAGTTCCAAACAACCACATTGAAGATGCTTTTACAGCTCCATTTTTAGATACAAGTACAGCAATAATCATAACAACTGCCGATAGAGCTGTTATTACCATTCCCCAGCCAATTTTTGCAGGTGTGGAAACAGGCCTTTTCCTACGGCGGTTTAAAAAGGTAAAGAACCCGACAACCAGTGGGGTGAAAATCACAATAAATCCGGGGTTTATCGACTGAAACAACTCGGTAGAAATAAGATTAAGCTTTCCACCTTCAGGCCATTTTTCTTGTGGAATGTTATTAAAATATGGGTGAGGGCCAAGTTCGGTTATAACATATCCTTTTTCGTCTTTTATTTCAACTCCGTGTAAATCAAGTTTGGGGACTTCGCGAAGTTCGGTAGTGACTTCCTGGTTAAGCCTCAGGTAATTAACAGGCTTTTCAATTAGCTCGGGAACTTTACGATTGGTATAGTTTTCGGCCCAAACGGTAAGTGCCGCACCATTCTGATGAAAGATTGCCCAAAAAACAATAACAGTTGCGAATACTGTTAGCAGTGCTTTAATTGGTTCTTTTTCGTGTTTATCGGCTTTTCGTAAAACATTCAGGTAAAAAATAACAACAAATAAACTAAAGAAGAGAAAGGCGTCAGTTGAATCAGCGCCAAAAATATTTCCGGGTATTATCCAACCTAAAAATGCTGCAACAGAGGCCGGTAAAAACAAACTGCCTAAAATTCGCTTCATAGGCATGTCCTTTTCAGAAGGAGGGGACACTTTATCAACGGCTTTAATATCCGAAGCATAAGTTTGTCCGAACCAGAACCAGGCTACACCAATTAACATACCGAACCCGGCTGCTGCAAATGCCCATCCCCATCCGTAATAGTTACGTAAAATAGCTGCAATAAAATTGCAAACAAATGCACCTATATTTATCCCCATATAGAAAATGTTATAGCCATTATCTTTCATCTCTTTATACTTTGGGTCTGAATCGTATATTTTGCCTACTAATGCAGATATATTTGGTTTAAAAAGGCCATTGCCAAGAATAATTAATAAAAGTGCAAGATAAAAGGCAGTTTCATTGGGTATGGCAAGTAAAAAGTATCCGGCCGAAAATAATAAACCTCCAATTGTAATGGATAAACGGTAACCTAAGTACCTGTCGGCTAACAAACCACCAATAAATGGGGTTAAATATACTAATGCTAAATAAGTACCATATATATCAGTAGCTTTTAGTCTTGAAAACCCCATGCCGGGAAAAGCAGCTTCTTTGCCTGCAATCATATACAAAAGAAAAATGCCAAGTATTAAATAAAAACCAAATCTTTCCCACATTTCGGTAAAAAACAGTACCATTAAGCCTTTTGGGTGTTTGTTTGCTTTTGCCATAATTGTATTATTTAATGATTATTGACAAATATAAAAATCTTTGGTTAGTATTTTACATGTTTTAACTTTCTTATTTT
The DNA here is from genome assembly GCA_016935595.1 of Bacteroidales bacterium. The sequence continues at coordinate 2,273 of JAFGQQ010000492.1, read as the reverse complement.
TGGTTTATTTCAGAATCCGTTAATTTCCCTATTTTTATGGTTATATTTGTGTAAATTGAATTTATAATGATAAAAATATTTTCATCGGCCCAGGTTAGGGAAATTGATGCATATACAATTAAAAACGAACCAATTCCTTCAATCGATTTAATGGAGAGAGCTGCACTTAGGCTTTTCGAATGGATAAGCAATAAGTTTAAAACATCATATTGCTTTAAGATTTTTGCAGGGCCCGGCAACAATGGTGGTGATGTTCTTGCTCTTGCCCGCATGCTTGCAGTTAATAATTATAAAGTTGAGGTTTTTATATTAAAATTAAAAGAATTATCGAATGATGCAAAAATTAATTATACCAGGTTACAGGAGCAAAATCTTGCATTTATTAAATGTATTGAAACAGAGAAGGATTTTCCTGTAATATATGATGATGAGATTATTATTGACGGGCTTTTTGGTTCCGGGCTCGACAGGCCCTTGTCCGGAATGGTTTCTTCTTTGGTTAAGTATTTAAACACCAAAACAAACTGTGTTATTTCTATTGATATCCCTTCAGGGTTATTTGGGGAAGATAATTGCAAAAACGACAAAAATTCGATAATAAAAGCTGAGTATACCTTGTCTTTTCAGTTTCCTAAATTATCTTTTTTATTTCCGGAAAATGATATTTATATTGGTAAATGGGAAATCTTGCCCATTGGATTACATAACGAAATAATTGCTAAAATACCTTCACACCGTTTTTATTTTCAAGAAGATGATATTGCAAGAAATTTAAAACATAGAAGCAAATTTTCGCATAAAGGCAATTATGGCCATGCACTTTTAATTTCTGGGAGTTATGGAAAAATGGGGGCTGCAGTTCTTGCTTCAAAAGCATGTTTAAGAACTGGTGTTGGATTATTAACAGCGCATATTCCTAAATCAGGTTATAATATCATTCAGACAGCAGTGCCTGAAGCAATGGCAAGCATCGATATTTCAGACAGTTATTTTACTGATTGCCCTGAAACGGCAATTTATTCAGCAGTTGGCGTTGGACCTGGCATTGGCCTTGAAAAGCCTACCCAAAAAGCATTTTCAGGTTTACTGGGCAAAACAAAATCTCCTTTGGTTGTTGATGCTGATGGTTTAAATATTTTAGCCGAAAATAAAGAATTATTAATCCTGCTTCCTGAAAACTCAATATTAACTCCTCATCCAAAAGAATTTGAACGCTTAGCAGGCAAATCATCCGATAATTATTCACAACTTAATTTATTGCTAAATTTTTCAAAAGAATACAATGTTTTTGTAATCTTAAAAAGGGCCCACACAGTTATTGCCTGTCCCGACGGAACTTGTTATTTCAATTCAACCGGAAATCCCGGAATGGCGACAGGTGGCAGCGGAGATGTTTTAACAGGTATTATATTATCGTTACTGGCACAGGATTATAATCCAAAATTTGCAGCCATAATTGGAGTATATTTGCATGGTTTAGCAGGTGATATTGCTGCCTTTAAAATTGGGAAAGAAAGCCTGATAGCCGGTGATATAATAGAATTTTTGCCTGAAGCCTTTTTAAAAATTAAAGGCTTTACTGAATAAATAACTTTGTCTTAAAGCTTTCCCTGAATTGCTGCCATGCTACGGTTTTATAATAATCTTCGGCAAAATAGATTAAAATAGGTTCAATTTGTTCAGCTGTATAATAGCCGGGGACAGTACTGAGTAATTGTAGCTCTTCATTTAAATATGAAATCGAAGGATACGACATTTTACCCATAAGGAGCGCCTGGGCTAAATCGTGCGGCTGGCGGTTGCCACCCTGGTTTGTATATTCTTTTCCTGCAAATATTATGGGTTCTTTCATCTCGGCATTGAATTTTACCGGGTAATATCTTTCATTCAGGTATTTGGCAATAATCGGGTTTCCAAAAGTGGTTTGATCCATTCTTACACACCATCCACACCAGTCGGTATAAACATCAATAATAAATTTCTTAGGCGATGCAGTATTTAATTTCTGGGCTTCTTCAATTGTATACCATTTTACCTTTTCCTGTGAATGTGCTATGAAAAACACACTTACCAATATAACGCCCGATAGAAATAATTTCATTAATTTTTAAATTTTATTACAAAATTAGTATTAATTAACTGTTTTTCAGAATTTGTTTTATATTTTCTACATGTACTCCTGTTTGTTCTGAAACCTGATTAATTGATAATCCCTGATTATATAATCTGGAAATAAATATTTTTAACGATTCGCCAACCTCGATAAGATGGTT
>JAFGQQ010000491.1 GCA_016935595.1 Bacteroidales bacterium | reverse complement strand
TGGTCTCTAATTCTGTACATCCCAATTGAGTGGATTTGCATAACAAGAGTGCTGTTATAATAATCTATTATTATACCTGGGAATCCGTCTCCTTCTGCATTTACTAAACGATACATATTGATTTCAGGATTATCGGCCAAACCAATAGATTTTCTCAAATTATATGCATCTATGATTTTATTTTTCCAGAAATAATAATCAGGATCTATATCAATAAAAGAAATTATTCTAACAGCGATTGAACCAATCTGATAATGACCGATACCTAAAAACTCGTCTTTATTCGAAAATACCTTTACTAAATCTCCTTCTGAGGGATTTCCGTAAATTTTTTTTATTGCTCCTGAAAAAATCCAGGGGTGAAAACGTTTTGGCGATTGATCTTTACCAGATTTAAGAATAATTTTAATATTACTATTCATCTTGTTTTGCAACTTTGTAAGCTTAAAGCATTATTTTATAAAATTCTAAAAATCATACATCAAATATATTGAATAAATAATTAGTGTAACTTATTTATAAATTAATATGAAATAAGTTCCCGCAGATTTCGGTAATTATCGCAGATTTTTATTATATTCTATCATAAAATACTATGAAAGCATATTATAGTTTATTTACTTTTCTGTAAATACTTTCTGCAATATTCTGAGTATTAAAATTAACAAGTATTGCAAGTTTTTTACTGGATAATTTTAAATATGTTAATACTATCTTATGATGCACTTCTGCAAGAAGTTCAATTGATTTCACCTCAATTATAACCAGATCGTTCACTAAAATATCAATTCTGAATCCAAGTTCAAGTTTTTCTTGTTCATAAATAACCGGTAAAGGAACTTCTGTTTTAATCAACAATCCTGCTTTTTTAAGTTCATATACTAAAGCAGCCACATAAACAGATTCAAGCAGACCTGGACCTAGGGTATTATACACTTTAAAAATAGCTCCTCTGATTATGTATGATAATTCGTTTTCTGTCATTATAAGATTTTCAGCGATTATTTGCGATATCTGCGGGAAAATATAAACATGTGTTATATTAATAGATAATTATAAAGCTTTATTATTTAAAAATGATTCAGTTCATTATAAATTTTATAACAAACCCATGCATCGGTAGCTGCATATTTTAATTGTGCTTCTGTTAATTCATCATTTTCCCAGTTAGATGTTTGCTGACTTTTTGAAATCTTAAAACCCAACACTATGGCAGTCAGGCTTTTCAGGGCATTGGCTTTAATTCCATATTGATTTGAATAATCCTGTAAATCGATAAAACCTGCCGGATTAAAATCATTTAATTCTTTCAGGGTTTTTAAATCCTCTTTTAATGCTGTGCCAACTTTAGTTATTTTTTCATTGGTTAATATCGATACAATTTCTTCAGGCAATCCAATTTTATTTAACCTGAATAAAAATGCATCATTTTTTGTTGAAAGCTGTAGCAAAGCAACTTTGTTTCTTTTCTTTTTTTTAAATGTGGGTTTAGTCTCAGTATCGAATCCGAGTATAGTATGAGAATTTATTATTTTTATAGCTTTTCTTAATTCTGTATAGTTTTCAATAAGATGAATATTACCTTTAAATTGTTTTTTTGGCAGTTCATTAATTTCTTCTTTAGTAATAGTTGTTGTAAAACGGGTATTCTCCATATCAAAAATTCTTTTGTAGTTAAGGTATATTTCCGGAATCGTTATTTAAGTTTTTTTCTTCTTCTTCATCAATATCTTCCTGGTAAATCAAATTATGAATAGCTCTTAACACATTCAGGCATTTTTGTCCCCAGTAATCATTAAAAGTATTTTTACATTCCCAAATGGCATCATTCATAATTTCATTTGTGCCAACCCTGTAAAGCATTATAAAATCTTTAACATCCTGATATATATCGGCTAAATTTTCAGATATTGTCATTACAATTGGTTCCACACGATCTTGCATGCGCGGGTCAAAAACTTCTAAAAATTCATCAAATCCGCCAAGTTTATTTTCAAGGTTTTTTTGAATGTAATTCCAATCCATTTCTGATACGAATTTTTCATTTGCGTCGTCATAAAAAGAATTAAGTGCAGGTAAGAGGGATCCTTTTAAGTATAGCAATGATAGTATTTTTTGTAATTTTTCCAGAATCTCTGTTCTAGTAAAATTTCTGATATTTTCGAGAAACGTACAAAATTCATTTGCTATAGTAACAAATTCAATAACTTTTTCGGAATAAACCTGTTCAAATTTCGTATTTTCCATTCGCCTGGTTCAATTTTGTAAAATATACAAAAGTAATATAAATGGTTTATATGATTATGCGGAATGAATGATTTTAATGTGGCTGTCTTAAAAGGCTACCGAACCGTCATTCTGAATTTATTTGGCTTCGCCGAGCTAAAGGTTCAGAATCTCATCCCGCTCATAGTTAATTAATTGAAGATACTGAAACTAGTTCAGGATGACTGTTAAATAACTTTTAACAGCCCCAGTTCGATTTAGCTTTTAGAATTGGAAAGTCATTTGCTTTTCCAATTACCGGAATTAATTTAGCGCTTAGACTTTCCAAGTCTTTTAATATTCCAATTATCGGAATTAATTCAGCGCTTATACTTGGAAAGTCTGCTTACTTAATTAATTAAAACCTTCCTGAATAAATTTCCCTCTTCAGAACATATTTGTATATAATATATTCCTGCCTCTAGTTGATCAAGTTTAATTTTTTCGTGGTTATTGCCGATGATTGAATGCATTTCTTTTGTGAGGACTGTTTTCCCGAGTGAGTTGTAAAAGTTCATTATTAAATGCCCATTCTTATTTGAGGTAAATTCAATATT
>JAFGQQ010000490.1 GCA_016935595.1 Bacteroidales bacterium | reverse complement strand
CGTAGCTTTAGCGAAGGCGAACCTTCAATGCCGTAGCTTTAGCGAAGGCGAACCTTCAATGCCGTAGCTTTAGCGAAGGCGAACCTTGTTAAAACAGCGGACAAGGGCGATAGAACAGCCTGCATTTTTCAATGAACAATTGATAATGAATGAAGCTTTTTCTAAAGCGTAATTTGGGTTTATAATTGTATGCAAAAGTAACTAAAATTTATTTAACCTTAATGTGTCCTTAAAAAGTAAAAGTTTATTTACCGATATATTAAAATGTCGGAATAATTTTTATGGTTTTCTTGCATTTTAAGTATGTAAATTCCCTTTTCATAATGAGATAAATCAATTATGTACATTCTGTCTTTAAATGCACCTTCGGTTAATATTTTTCCATCAATACCGATTATTTTGAATTTTTTTAATTCATCATTAAAGCATTTAATAGTAACAAGTCCATTAGTTGGGTTTGGATAAAGTTTTACATTTAAAACAGGATTGTTATTGACCAGATTTGAATTAGAACCATACAATACATTAAAAGTAATTTCAACAGTTAATTCACCGTCCGATGCAATAACTTTAACAGGTATTGAATCTGTTATCTCCGATAATAAACGGGCTGAGAGTTTATCATTTTTTATAAAAAAGATAATGTTAAATGCTTTACAATCCACTTCGTATTTCAATTCATTGCCATCAGGATCATAAAAGTAATCGGATAAATCTTCAACAATTACTTCTTCAGTTACAATTTCTTTAAATTTGTAATCTTCTATTGGCATTTTTGCTGCCGGTTTCCTATTGGCAGTTTTTATAGTAAAGGTTAAATAGCTTGTTGCCATTTCATCAGAAGCGGTAATCTTAATTATTAGGTTTCCTACAATTCCTTCGAGTGCTTTAACTGCGAATGTTTTGTTGTTGGTTATTTTTAGTTCTATTGCACTATTTTCGCAATATGCTGTAAAGCTTAATAAGTCGTCTTCATCTTTAAATATTGAGTTTAAATCTTCAACAATAATGTATTCAACATTTAAATCCTGGATGAGATAATCCTTAATAGAGCCAATAAGATAAGGTTTCAGGTTATAGCCAAGCGAATCAACCAAAAATAAATTTCCGTAATCATCGGCATTTAAATAATGTCTGTTTTGATTTTCTTCAGTTACATAAACTGAGCCAATAAAATTTTGGCGCTCAACCGTATTAGTGTCATCCGCATCGCAATATGCAACCGAGAACCCAATTTCTTTTTTTGCATGAAGCTTAACCGGTGTATTATCCATATAAGGAATAAATGTATCATCATAAATGGCAACTGCCATTTCCCAGTAATAAATATTTCCAACATTTGAAATCTTCAAATTGATATGGTCGTTTAAAAGAATATCATCAATAACATTGCCTTCGGCACTAATATGATATGCAAAAGCATTATGGTTGGAACGTAGTCCGCCTGAATTATTTTCATCGATAAAAAGTTCTAAACAATCGTAATGCCAATAATCTAATGTAGGGTTAGGATTTTGGGCATCTAAAATATCATCGTTAATTTCAGCGATAATATAAAGAGAATCTTCTGTCCAGGCAGCCTTATATTTTCCCTGGAAATCTTCTTTTATAATTTGTGAGCCATAAGGTAACCATACCTGGTTAATCATGCACCATCCGACATTTTGCCAAACCTGGTCGTCGATTTTTCCATCAACAACTGGAGCAAGCTTAGCTTTAGGAATCAGATAATTTTCACCTGTGGTTACTTTTACTTTTAATATTTCGTGTTTAACATTTTCCCCATCATCAGCACTAATATTAAAAAGGGCATTTCCAATAAAATTAATATCTGATTTAATTTTAATTGTTTTATCATTTTCAATAATTGCAACAAAATTTGTGTCGAAACTTGTAACGGAGTATAATAAATTATCCCCTTCCAGATCAGTGAAGTATTCAGATATATCCTCAATGATTGTCTGGAACATCCGTGTATTTTCATAAGATATTTCAGGAAATTTTTTAATCAAAACTGGCATTCCTTCAGCAGACTGAACTTTAATTAATTCAATTCCATTTCCGGTATTTAAGTTTTTTGAGTACTGCTTGTTTATCGGATCGTTCCAATGTTCGTGAACACCTAAACTCGTTAGAGGAATTCCGTCATTTTCCGGGTCATAAATAGTGTTTGCCGGCCAATTATCAGTATCAGCAGCCTGGTGAAGATAATCATCAGTTCCGAGGAAATGTGGGAAAGGGCCAACCTCGCCGTTGATAAAATTGCCTTCTGTTGGATGATTTTCATCAAATTCGGTAAATAAAAAATCATAGCAAACTGATTCAATGGCCACCGGATCCTGGGAAAGGAACAAAGAAGAAGGCCAGTCGTTATTAAAAGGTTGCATTCGCCATTTTATTGGCGGATGTCCCCAATTAGTCGAGCCCCAAATTCCATCGACCAAATATAAAATGGTTTTGCCACCCAGTTCTTTATGTCCCATAATATCGACAAAACAGCGGTATTGGCCATATTCGCCATTTTCAGCAAGCGCAGTAGCTTCCGGGCAGGGAAGGGAAGAATGCAAATGATTTGCACTGCCTGTAAAAGGAGTGACTGAACCAAAATGAAGCTTGCTTGAAACAGATATTCCGGAACGATGATGTTTTTTTAAAACGGGAATATTGATCATATAAGTTGCATCTATATATTCCTGTGGCAAATAGTCAGGTTCTGTTTTATTATCACTCCAAAAAATAACTTTTTCAGTTGGTTGTGTAACTGTTTTAAAACCTGTTCCATTTCCCCAGTAATTAACATTAGGAAAAGCATCGTGAAGTTTATAATAAAATTCGGGGTTCATGTTTATATTTGGGTCGCCAATGCTTATATCTGTTTGTTTTACTCCTGCAATATTTATTAATTGGTATAATATTGCGTAACAAATTTGGGGTGAAGTATTGATGTTAGGTAAAGCATCTCCATAGTTCATTAAACCATTAAGGTTAATTTTAATTGCTATTTTTTCTCCTTGTGTATAGCCAATTTTTCCTTTGCCGCTTAAATAATTATAATGTTTAAAAAGGGCATTCCAGGCATCATAAATGCTTGTAGTACTGGTTAATGATTGGAGCCCTTCGGATAACATTTCATTAACAATTTCCTGGTTGGTATTAATATCTAAAAACCAGTAATCATCTTTTTGATTTGTACAATTTTCGTTTGTTGCATCTGAATTATGCACCCATGACACCCTTCCGGGATTGATCCCTTTTCCCACACCAATTGGTTCATTTGGGGTTTGGGCATTTTGCAAAGACTGGGCATTTATTTTGTAATTGCTGTTATACATTCCAAATATTGCAAAGAATAAGCCACCTGTTATAAAAACCGCAGCAATAGCATATTTAGACTTTCTGAAAGTATCTTTCGCATTTTTTATTAAAAGCGATAGTGTTCCTAATCCTAATATATAAGTAATAAAAGAAGAAGCAAGGGGTGCAGCGATCCTCATGCATGGATAAGCTGCCCTGCTTGGTTTTGGGATTACCCGGATTAAAAACCACAGGGTAGATGCCAACCCTAAAAACAATAAAAATAATTTACTGTTTTTTACTTTTGGTTTTTTTCTGAATAAAGGCATGATATTTTCAATATTTATAAAATATGAATTAAAAAACCCCTTATTTTCTAATAATTAATTTCCGGTTAATATTTTTATTGCGTATTCTCCCTCTAACATGATAAATGCCTGAAGGGTAACCTGATAAATTAATATCGGGAAAGTCAGCATTAATAATATTTTTATAAACCAATTTTCCTGCATTGTCAAATATTTCGATAGGCCCGTTAACAGGTTCACTAGATAACAATTTAAAAACACCGGTTGTGGGGTTTGGATAACACATAAAGGTGGCCTGATTAGGGGATTCGTTTATGCCTTGGGTATATCCGGGAAAGTAATAATATGTCTTGTTAATTAAACTAAATGTTATACCATTGTAATTGTAAACTGAAAAAGAAACTTTTTGATTTTTACTGTTAAATTCTGTTGAATCTTTTGAGCCGATATAAGTTCCATTAATATCATATATATTACTATATGATATATTAACATTATTTTCATTGTAAATTGATGTTAATTTACTATATAGTTCCCAATCTTCATTTACTGTATTATAGTTATAATTAATCTTACTAATCTCATTCCCAAAATTATCTTTTTGAGTAATTATTTTTTGGCGTTTTATCCATTTATTATCAGATTCTTGCCAGGATGAAGATATTATTGTACTTGTTAAAGTTACTGCATCATAGTTTGATTCAATCATGTTTTCATTAACCCATTCATCTATTGTAATATCATATATTTTTTGAATAGTTATTGAATTATCAGGATTGTTGTTATATATAGTGGAATCAATAACATCTTTATTCCAATTTTGAGTAGAATTGTCATAACTATAAGAGATATGGAGCAGGAGCCATCCTTCATCATTATATAAAGAGCTATCTTTTATGCTTATTATAATATCCTGATTTTCATCCCAGGAAGTAAATATTGATGATACTATATTGCTTTTATTATTATAAAGATATTTACATACGGAACGAATATGCCATGATTGTGAAGGCTCATTCCATGAATAATATTTATTCTCGGCAATTTTTCCGGATGATTGATATAAATATTCATATTTCATGCCGCTGATAAGGCTTCCGTCATAATAATTAAAACTTATTGAAGATAATATTTCGTTAGAACTATTGTATTCATTTTCGCTTGAAAATTCAATTATCCAATTCTCTGTATCATAATTAAAGCAATAATAATTCTCTTTTATTGTATTGCCATTTTCATCATAATCATACTCATATTTATTTCCATACCATTTTTCAAACCATTCATCATAACTATAGGTTTCGTCAACAATTAGTTTATTATTCTCATACTTTTTATTCCCGTATTCATACAAGACAAAGTCCTGCTCATTATTGTTAAACTCATGTGTGGCATAAAAGATGAGGTTTCCGTTATCATCATATGAATATATTGTTTTGCTAAATAAATTAGAATCTATTACTGTAGATTCTTCATTTTGCATTTCTGTCGTGTTTTCGCTATTAAACAAGAGATTATAAGTGTAAAAATATCTATAGGATGAATCGGGTAAAAGACTTTTATCAACTTCGCTGCCACTTTTGAACAATTTTGTGTTATTGTCCTTTAATATTTCATTTTTTAAATTCTTTGAAACATTGCCTACTGGTAATTCTTTGGCATAATTAATCAACGTTCCTGTAAATAACATTCCGGTAATCAGAATAAAACTTTTTTTCATAATTTTTAAATTTTAATTTAACAAATTCTATTTTTCAGAGAGAAGACAACCGGATAAATAAAAATCCCTAGATGAATTTTAAAAAAAAGCTGCAGATTACTTGTGCATTGTAAAAAATTAAACCCAAATTACGAAATAGGGGCGATGATAATGAGCCAACTATTGCGTAATTTGGGCTAAAATATTTAAAGCTTCAAAAAAACAATATGCTTGTTATATTTATTCCTTTACTAATTTATGGACTGCGGTTTTCCTAAAACCTGATAATTTAACAATATATATTCCTTGTTGCAATTCACTTAAATTGACATAATGATTATTTTTAATATCGGATTTATAAACCACTTTGCCATTCAAATCAGAAATAATAAGGTTAGTCATATCATTTATGTTGCTTACAGTAAAACCTTCTTTGGCAGGATTTGGATATATTTTATAATCTGTAATTGATTCTTTCATAATGTCTAAAATTTCTAGTCCTTTCTGAGTTACAGTAATTGTTTGATCAGACATGTCAGGTGCTGAAATGGTTATGGTTGCAGTACGGTCCTGGTTATCATTATTTGCAGAGGCAGCTAAAGTTATTTTTGTAAAATCAATACCTGAATCAGGATTAATGGTTAACCAACCATCAACACAATCTGCTGTCCAGTTTATATTTGATATAACATTTACAGATGCATTTGTTTCTGAAGCCTCCATAATAATATCCGTTTCAGAAATCAGGATATCCGAAATTTCAACAATTATGCTAAAATTCTTCCATCCATCGGCTGTTTCGTACTTTTGTTTTGTGCCAAAAGGCACATAAAGTACACAATTATCAGCAGGTTCAAATACAATATCATTATTTTCTATATTAAAATCTAAATCTATTGGGACTGTATTATTTACTTTAACTGCAACTAAATTATCACAATCCGTAAATGCCTCATAACCGATAAATTCGACTGTTGATGGAATATTAATATGGCATAACTTATTACAAGAAAAAAATGCCAATGGCCCAATGTAAACAGTAACCGGTGAAAGTTTTACTGATTCTAAATTAAAGCACATAGAATATGCAGCCTCGCCAATAGAATGTAATGATTCCGGCAGTGTTAACGAAGTTAAGCTTTCGCATCCACAAAATGCATAATTTTCAATGGAGGTTAAAGATTCCGGTAAGTTAACGGAGGCTAATCCGCTGCAAAACCAGAACAGGCCTTCTTCTATTGTAGTTATACTATTTGAAATAGTAAATGATTCCAGGTTGTAACAATTGGCAAATGCATAGGTTCCAATTTTTGTAACCGATTCAGGCAGAGTCATCGATTTTAATCCAGTACAACTTAAAAAGGCCATAGCGCCAATTGTAGTAAGAGTTGAAGGAATGGTAATAGATTTTAGATTAATACAATTTAAGAATGCCATATTTGCAATTTCGGTAACTGTTGATGGAATAGTATAACTATCTTGCTGGGAATTGTAATATTTAATAAGGGTTGTTTTATTTTTATTAAATAAAATACCCTCAGAACTTGAATAGTAATTGTTTTTGTCATCAACATGGACTGCAGCACTATAGCAAGCTTGAAAAGCAGATGGGTCAATATAAACAACCGATTCAGGAATATTTATTGATGTCAGGTTATAACATTCTGAAAACGCATGGGCGCCAATTGACGTAACCCATGAAGGAATTGAAAAAGAATTGAGCCCAATACAGTATTCAAAAGTATTATCGTTAATCGATGTAACTAATTCAGGGATGTTTATTGATTTTAAGTCTTTGCAATCAGAAAAGGCACCTTTGCCAATTGAAATAACAGATGAAGGAATTTCTATATTTGCAAGGCTTTTGCAAGATGAAAAAGCATAATCGCCGATTGAAGTTACCGTTGAAGGAATAGTTATGGCTGATAATGAATTACAATTCGCAAAAGTATTTTTTTCAATTGAGTTTATTGATGAAGGTAAAATGATTGATGTTATATTATTACATTGATAAAAAGCTGCTTCTCCAATCGAATTAATTGATGGAGGGATATTAATTGTAGTAAGTTCGGTGCAAAAAGCAAAAACACTATTTCCGATTTTGTTTACATTGCCCGGTATTGCAATTGAAGTTAATCCTGAACAATTATAAAAAGCTCCATCCTGTATTTCCTCTACGGTCAGCGGTATGGAATATTCTCCGGATTTGTTTACAGGCGTTTTTATTAAAAATGTGGTATCCTTTGAAAATAAAACATCATCGTAAATAATAAAATTTTTATTTGTTTCTTCCAGAATAAATGATGCTGAACAATTTATAAATGCACTGCTTTTAATTGATTCCACAGCAGCAGGGATATACAATGAGGTTAACCGGGTGCAGTTCATAAAAGCATTATTGCTAATTTCAACGACTGTTTCAGGAATTATATAGTCTCCTGTAAGTGATCCGGGGCATGCCATTAATACTGTTTTGTCTTTATTGAACAAGACCCCATCCTGGCTGGAATAATTTGGATTTTGTCCGTCTACTAGTATTGTTCCCTCATAGGCTGAAAATGCATCTTTCCCAATAACTATAACCGAAGAGGGAATTGTGACTGAGGCTGAAATTGAATAAGAAAAAGTAAATGCCCTATAAAAAGCGCTGTCTCCTATTGTTGTAACAGACGAGGGTATATTTATTGTGCTTAAGGAAGTTGAATTGTAAAACGCACAATTCTTTATTGAAACCAGAGTGTTTGGATTCGTAATATTTATAAGGTCAGTACAACCTGAAAAGGCCATATATCCTATAGCAATTGCCGTATTTGGTAATAGGACGTGGTTTATAATACGGTTATTAAAAAAAGCATAAGCGGGAATTTCATTTGCCGGATATAAATATGAACCATTGCTTTGTGTGCCATGTGTGCCTTCATATGCTACAATCTTAACATTGCTTAAGTCAATAGTTCCAAATTCTACACTATCCCGTAAATATTTGAAATCCCTTGCATCAATTTCACCGGTTATTGTTAAGGAAAAATACCAGGGTGCCTTATTAGCTTCTAATATGGAAGATAACTGTCCAGGGCCTGGCACTTCAATTTGTTTTGTTTGTGCTTTTATTATTACGCTTAAGCAAACCAACGATAAAATTAAAATTGTCTTTTTCATTTTTTTAATGTTTTAATAATTAATAATATTTCCAATAATTTCTGATTTTTTATATAACATTCATGTTCTTAATATTTTGTTTAATAAGCATTTCAAACATTTATAAACATAAATATGGTAAACTTTGGTTAGAAAAGGTTGCAAATTTTTCTACTTTTTATTGTATAATAAATAGTTTTGCCTTGTACAATTTATTGTTTATAAAAACATTGCATATATACATGCCCGGAAAAACATTATTATTTTCTTCATTAGTGCCATCCCATACAAATTTATTGTCACCTATATCAGAATGGCCATTATATACTACTTTTATGAGCTTCCCAATAATATCGCGCACTTCAACTTTAATTTGCGATGGTTCAGTTGACAGGTATACAATGTTAACCTCATCATAAGATGGATTGGGATAAATATTTAAATCCCGAGATATTTCATTTAAAATAATATTTGTGGGCACTTTATCTGTTCTTGCAGATACAGTAATTGAAGGGATACTTTCATTATCAGAATTATCAATAGCAGAAACCTTATAGTAATAAAGCGTATTGGCAGCAAGTTCACTATCAACATAATTATTGTCAGAAAGAGTATTTATATGAACTTTATTTCTGTAGACTTTATATTGAACTTCACCGCATGAGTCTTCGGACATATTCCAGCTAAGGTCAACCTGGTTATGGCTTTTCACTAAAGCAATCAACCCTGTTGGCACAGTTGGAGAAGTCTGGTCCGGAACAGAAACAGGATAAGGATCAGATAAGCCACTCATCAGTCCTGACCCGTCAACGGCCGAAACAGTATATGTATATTCTGTACATTCCATGACTTCTTCGTCGACATAAGACAGAATTTGTGTCCTGACTATTTCTTTGCCTTCCCTGTAAATAATATAATAATCAACACCAACATTATCAAACGAAGCAATCCAGGATATGTTAAGTTGGGTTTTATTTACAAGAACTGCCG
>JAFGQQ010000489.1 GCA_016935595.1 Bacteroidales bacterium | reverse complement strand
TCCGGCAGTTGGAAAATCAGGAAGAATTTCAAAATCTTTATTTTGAAGGTATTTTATTGATGCGTCAATTAATTCATTGAAATTGTGAGGTAGTATTTTCGATGCAAGCCCAACAGCAATACCCTCAACTCCTTGGGCAAGAAGTAAAGGAAATTTTGCAGGAAGGGTTATTGGTTCTTTATTTCTCCCATCGTAAGATAATTTCCATTTTGTAGTTTTAACATTGAAAAGAACCTCAAGGGCAAATTTTGATAAACGTGCCTCTATATAACGCGGGGCAGCAGCGCCATCACCGGTATGTATATTTCCCCAGTTTCCCTGGGTTTCAACAAGTAAATCTTTTTGCCCTAATTGAACCAGTGCATCGCCGATAGAAGCATCGCCATGCGGGTGATATTGCATGGTATGGCCAATAATGTTTGCAACTTTATTAAAACGTCCATCATCGAGTTTTTTCATGGCATGCAGTATTCTCCGCTGCACAGGTTTTAGGCCATCATCAAGATGGGGGACGGCACGTTCGAGAATAACATATGAAGCATAATCGAGAAACCACTCTTTGTACATCCCCGATAGATTGATCAATTTTAACGATTCTTCTTTTTTGATGTCATCCGGCGATTGTTTGGCATCTTCATTAAGAAACTGATTATCATCTATGTTTACAATATCTTCACTCATTATTAATCTCTTATACTTCGACTAAATCTTCTTCAATTTTTAAATTATCAATAATAAAGGTTTGCCGTTCTGGTGTATTTTTTCCCATATAAAATTCTAGCAAGTCGGACGTAGAATCTTCTTTTTTCATAATAACCGGTTCTAACCTTATATCTTTTCCTATAAAATGTTTAAATTCATCGGGTGATATTTCACCTAATCCTTTAAACCTGGTAATTTCAGAATTTCTTCCCAGTTCATCCAAAGCTTTTAGCTTTTCTTCATCGGAATAGCAGTAAATGGTTTGCTTCTTGTTTCTTACCCTGAACAACGGGGTTTGAAGTATGTATAAATGTTTTTGTTTAATGAGGTCGGGGAAAAACTGAAGAAAAAAAGTTATTAACAACAATCGGATATGCATTCCGTCAACATCGGCATCAGTTGCAATAATAACATTTTTATAACGAAGGTTCTCAATGCCATCTTCAATATTAAGCGCCGATTGAAGAAGGTTAAACTCTTCATTCTCATAAACAATTTTTTTTGATAAACCGAATGAATTAAGCGGCTTGCCTTTTAGACTAAAAACTGCCTGTGTATTTACATTTCTCGATTTGGTTATTGAGCCACTGGCCGAATCCCCTTCTGTTATAAATATAGTAGATTCATTTTTTAGTTCATCATTTGTATTATAATGTATCCTGCAATCGCGAAGTTTTTTATTATGCAGGTTAGCTTTTTTTGCCCTTTCGCGTGCAATTTTTTGAATTCCTGAAATAGCTTTTCGTTCTTTTTCCGATTCAATAATTTTTTTCAATAAAATATCTGCTGTTTCTGGATTTTTATGTAAATAATTGTCCAGGCTGTTTTTTATATAATCAACAATAAAATTACGCACCGAAGGGCCTTCAGGGCCCATATCTTTTGAACCGAGCTTTGTTTTGGTCTGCGATTCGAAAACAGGTTCCTCTACTTTTATACTTATCGCTGAAATTATTGAGGTACGGATATCGGATGGTTCGAAATTTTTATTGTAAAATTCCCTAATAGTCTTTACAACAGCTTCCCTGAAGGCAGCCAGGTGTGTTCCACCCTGGGTTGTATGCTGTCCATTAACAAAACTAAAGTACTCTTCGCCGTATGTTTTAACATGCGACATTGCTACTTCAATATCTTCGCCTTTTAAATAAATAATTGGATAAAGAGGTTCATCGTTAATGTTTTCGTTTAACAAATCTAATAATCCGTTTTTTGAGTAATATGGCGTACCATTAAAATTAATGGTTAAACCTGCATTTAAATATACATAGTTTTTTACCATGTTTTCGATATACTCGGGTATAAAAGCGAAATTGCCAAATAGTTCGGGGTCGGGTTCAAATTTTACAGTGGTACCGAATTTGTTTTTATCCAAAATCAAATCTTCTTGTTTCAATAAGTTGCCGTATTCAAAAATTGCTTTTTTGCCTTCTTTTTCACGGTACGATTCAATAATAAACTTGGATGATAGTGCATTTACTGCTTTTATCCCGACACCGTTTAACCCAACTGATTTTTTAAAGACTTTTGAGTCGTATTTTGCACCGGTATTCATTTTTGAGGCAACATCTATGACTTTCCCCAAAGGAATTCCCCTTCCTCTGTCCGTAATAGTAACTGATTTTCCATCAACAATAATGTCAATGGTTTTGCCAAACCCCATCATAAACTCGTCAATGGCATTGTCAATGGTTTCTTTTATAAGGATATAGATACCATCATCGGGCGATTTTCCATCGCCTAATTTACCAATATACATCCCCGGCCTTTTACGGATATGTTCTTTCCAGTCGAGGGTTTTAATTGTATCTTCCGAATAATCAGCTACCATAGTATTTCGCTTTGCACAAATATATGTAAAGAAAAACTGGCGTTATAAATTGTTTTTCAACAATAAGGATAGAATTGTTAATAAAATTTGTTTATAAAATATTCAAACAATTGACATTTGCACGATTCTATAAATAATAGAGGTTGTTGAAATTTTTATATAAACAATACCAGAACTGAATAATTAACTATATTATGCCCATTTGTTTCATTAAAATCATGGCATTCATTTTTTTTGAGATACCGTTTTGAAGAATGTAACTATAAGTAATTGAGTCTTTTTCAATAGTAATCTCGAATGATTTATCGAATATATTTAAAGGATAAGTTTCCTTTAAATTACTTAAAGTCAGATCATGAGTGGCTATTATTCCCGGAATTTCATTTTTTATTAACTTGGTAAGGATAATTTTTGAACCATCTTGTTTATCTTGAGTATTTGTGCCTTTTAAAATTTCATCAAGAATTACAAAATAATTTTTATCTTTTATTAATAATTCAAACAGCAGCTTAAAACGATTTAATTCAGCAAGAAAATAGGATTCATTGTTTGAAAGGGAATCACTGGTCCGCATACTGGTAAACAGTTGTAATGGTTTGAAATTCATGTGTTCAGCGCATACCGGGGCACCAATTTTTGCCAAAAGCATGTTTACACCTATAGTTCTCAAAAAGGTACTTTTACCAGCCATATTAGGTCCGGTAATAATTACAAAATGGCCTGCTTCAGTAATTTCGAAATCATTATAAATACGTTTATCAGAATGAATTAGAGGATGCCCGATTTTTTTAGCTGATATAATTTTTGAATTATTAATGTTAGGGAAAACATAGTTCGGATTATTATAGGCATAGTTAGCCAATGAACATAAAGCATCAATTTGTTTAATAGTATCAAACCAAAGGGGTATGTATTTTTTATTTTTTATTTTCCATTTTTCAATAGCAAATAGACAATGAATATTCCATGAGAAAAATCCATTTAAAAATACATTGGCCAGAACATTGTTTTTACCTTCCAGTAAATTTAAAAGTTGGAATAATTTTAAAATAGTTTTATTGGCATTACTGTTATCGTGCCATAATTGAAGTTTTAATTGTTTTAATAAATCAGATTGATAATGTTCTTCTTCAATGAATTTAAGTAAATAACTAAATTTTTTAAATACCTCTAGCCTTTTTTCCAGGCGTTCATTTTCTTTGTTTATTTTTTTTATTTCAAGATTTGAAAAGAAAATGTTAAAAATAAAAATCAGTAAAAATGATTGTATTGAAGAAATTCCTGCCAGGGTAAGAATAAATAGAACTGTAGAGGCAAATGGGAGTATAAAACGTAAAATTTTATAAGGTTTTTTTGTTGAAAAATAGATATTGTCATTAAGCCAGTTGAGTATAATATCTTCATTATTCACAGACTCAATATATCTTTTCCCATATGCCTGAAAATTTTGTCTCCATTCGGGCTTTTCAGATAATTCTTTAACTGCTTTTTGTTTTTCTAAAATTATTGAAATGTCTGAAGAAGGTTTATTAAGCCATTCCGCCAGTTTATTTTTCCCGGCATAAGTTCCTGTACGGTTTAAGTACTGGAAAAGAGAATTTTCCCCGAAAACATCGAGATCGTATGAAAAAAAATGGTGGTTATCAATAAATTCGGCCCCGTTGTCAAAAACAGAATAATTATAATTTAAACTGTTAATTTCATTCGTATTTATTTCAAGAAGAATTTGATATATATTTTTTAATTCATTTTTTTTTATATATCTGATAACAAGAATAATAAATAGAGATAGAAAAAAAAGACAAGATATTACGGCAAGAAAAATATTAATTTTATATAAAATGATAAGGCATACAAAACCCAGAATAAAACTGATAAATCTGGAGAATGAAAGGAAATTTAAATTTTTTTTTAATCTGGTAATCAATTCATTGTAATATTGAATTTTTTCATTGTAAAAAACAGTACGTTCGTAATTCATTTATCTAACTTGTTTTCAGTAATTAGAATACTAACATTATTATATAAAAAAAATTGCATTTTAAAACAAGAAAATAATTATAATAAAGAATATTTTGAGTAAATTGATATGAATTTATAAATTTGCTAATATTTAACTAATAATAAAAAAATGAAGTATTTTATTTTAGTATTAATTGCAACATTTTGTAGTAATATTTTAATAGCACAGTCTCCTTCAAATGAAGTGCCTGACACAATATTTATGTTAAGCGGGAAAAAAATATATGCCAGAATTATAGGTATTACTTCGTCTAAACTAACATATCGGGAAATGGGAAAATCTGATGTTGAGTCAATTGACAGAAAACAAGTACAGAAAATTGTATATAAAAATGGAAGAAAGGAAATTTTTAATAAACCTGTTTTTCAGGTACTTGAGGAAGGCGATTGGAAAACAGTAATATTAACAAATAATCCGGGTGATGTTGAGGGCTTAACCAAAAAGGGGGAGGTAAATGCAAAATCAACTGGATCAGCAAAAACCAAAAAGACGGCTAAAAGGAGTGCAGAGATGCAATTGCAAAAAAAAGCTGCCAATCTGGGTGCCCAGATTGTATTAGTTAAAAAAATTGAAGCGCTTGGCGGATATGGTGAAATACCTAGCTATTATATGGAAGGGGTTGCTTATGGATTTGACTGGTAGTTAGTTATTTTTATTTCCTTTTTCTTTTAAATTTTTGTTTTCCCTGATGCATTGGAATAGATATTCCTTGAATTGATGTTCGGTGCCAAATATTTTTGCGGCTTTTTGGGGAGGTAATATTTCTTTAATCTTACTGTAATATTCATTCATCATTTCCGATTCCTGGGTAAAATTTAGCAGTAAAATATTTATTTTTTTATCAATCTCCTGCTCATTCATATTACCAGCATTTTCATTTAAATAATCCATAAGGTTTCTTCTTTCATTTAAAAGGTATTCCCGGCGGTTTTGATAATCGTTGTAAACCGGCCAGAATTTTGAAGATTCCTCTTGTGTTAGGTTAAGCTTTTCATTAAAAAACTTAACTTTTTCTTCTTTAATAATCTCGGATTTTCTATATCTATAGCCGCCTTCACCATGTTTTTGGGCAGAAACAGCTGCGCTTAAAAAGAGGTTGATTATAATAAAAGTAAATAGTGTTTTATTCATGGCTGTAAATTTAATATAATTCATTAATAATGGTATAGTAATCAATGTTTTCTGTAAGTAAATAGTCAATTACATCCTCATCAGATAATTCGGAATTTTTTATAACTTCATTTTCCGAATTTTTTGAAGCCGATAAATAATCAGTTTCTGAGACTTCATAACCTTGACTGTTAAGGTATAGTGCAATATCATCGGTAGTAACTTCTGGATTATATCTTATCGAATAAAAATAGTAAGCTGAAAACAGAATAAAAACAAAGCCAATAAATGATGCAGCATATTTAAATATATTACGGCTAAGGAAAAATACTTTTTGCTTTGTGAGTTGAGGATGATTTATTTTTTTAATAATATTATCCGAAAGACTATCAAAATATCCTTCAGGAACTTTAAAGCCCGTTTTTTTATTCAGTTGTGATAATATTATGTTTTGTTTTTTCATTATTTCAGTATTCATGTTTTTGATTATAAAAAGTTTAAAAGGTTTAATCATTATCCAGAAATTTCTCAATTTTTTTTACTGCATGATGATAAGATGCTTTTAATGCCCCAACCGATGTTTTTAAAATTTTGGCCATGTCTTCATATTTCATATCATCGAAATATTTCATGTTAAAAACCAACCGCTGTTTTTCGGGCAGCTTTAATAGTATATTTTGAAGCTTTTGTTGTAGTTCATCTCCGTTAAAATATTTGTCGCTTTTTAAATTATTTAGTAAATAATCTTCTACATCACTTAATGAAAACAATAACTTTCTCTTTTTTTGTTTCAGAAAAGACAAGGCTTCATTAGTTGCAATGCGGTAAATCCAGGTATATAATTCAGAATCCTGCCTGAAATTGTGAAGGTTTTTATATACTTTTATGAAAGTATTTTGGGTAAGGTCGTCTGTATCATCATGATTAAGGACAATTTTACGTATATGCCAATATATTTTTGTCTGGTATTTTTGAAGCAGCAGGCTAAATACAGAATTTTGGTCTTTTTTTGTTTTAAACCTTTCAATTAATTCTTTATCACCAATTTCGGGCATACCTGTTAATTATTGACAAATGCTGGTTTGACAATAAAAGTAATAAAAGGTTTAATTATAATAAAGGTAAAGTATTAAAAACTTACAGCAAGGGCTGTTCCTTGTTTAACATTAAAAACTTTTGTTGCCGTAAAATATGAATTTCCGGCATTTTTTGGCCTGAATACAGCCTTATAATCCCCGGGCAGGAGCAAAAAGGTTTCCCTGTCATTGTTTTCAGATATATTACATACCCATTCCTGGTCATTATCTTTGATTTTATAAATACTACCAACGCCGGCAGAGCTAAACAGAAGAGTAACAATTCCGGGGCGCGGTATTTCAATTGCAGTAGTCTGGCTTTGGTTTATTTCAATATTTTTAAGTTTAATTATTGGCAATGTTGGTATCTCAATATCGTACTTGCCTGTTATTAATTTTTCTGTTTTATCAAACGAGGTATATAGCAATGTTTCTTGATTATCGTATTCTTTAATGAGTATTTTTAAATCTTTATATTTTATTTCTTTAGTATTTAGTTTTATAAACCCCTGTGGGGTATTGGCAAAGAAAACAGAATGTTTTCCAGGGGTTAAAACAGCGCTGTCGATAAATCGGGGAGGTATAGTATGAATTTTTATGCCGTAAGTAATTAATGGATCGAGAATTAAAGTGTCAGGATTTCCCCGGTTATTCATCGTATGTATAATATTATATTTTATCTTTCCTGAAAGATGGTCATAGAATGTCATATTTACATTAGTTTCGGTTGGGTTCCCCAATGAGTCTAACAAATTAACCTGGGCAGTTGATTGGTTTAGTGTTTTAGTAATAACTATATTAAGTACTTCTTTAAATTCTTCTTCATTTGTCGCGTTAAAATAATCGCCTACGCATTTAAACGATTCTTTTAAACCCGGGTCAAAGCCAATGCCAATAATAAAAGGTTTTAATAATATTCCTTGTTTTTGCAGTTTTTTCGAAACCTCGCAGGGGTCTCCTTCGCAGGCTTCTATCCCATCTGTAATTAAAATTATTATATTCCGGCAATTATCGCAAACTGTAAAATCGTATTGCGACATCTCAAGTGATTTTGCAATGGGGGTGGTTCCCTTTGGTTTTAAATATTTAAGGACATGTTTTATTTTTTCTCCATTTTTTTTATTAAAGGGGACTTCCAATTTTGTGTCGTTACAATCTTGCGGGGGCACATAACTTTGGTGGCCATAAACGCGCAATGCAAGTTCAATATTAGGGAGCTGGTCCAGGCTGTCAATCATTTCATAAAGCAATTTTCTGGCAATATTTATTTTTAAATCGCTTTGCCATTTTCCCTGCATGCTTTGCGAAGCATCAAAAACAAATAAAATCCGGGTGAGGGGAGGTTCACTTTTTTTTGAGAAAGTTTTTATGGAAAATAAGAATATTAGCATAAAAAAAAGCAGCGTAAATTTTGGGTTTGATTTCATTATTTCAAAATTTGTTTTGGATTTCAAATCAATATATTTGCCCAAAATAAATAAAAATGTGTATTATTTATAGTATAAAACGTTTAATAAATAAGATATTTATTTCCCTTTTTCCACCATCTATATTTAAACTTCATTTTGAATATTTTTATTGGCGATTTAAGAGAATATTTGTTAAAAAGTTCTCAAATATTCATTTTAAACACTTTTTTCCTGAATATTTTAATTTAGATTATGAATTTTATAATAATAAAAGAATATTAGATATTGGCTGTGGCCCAAGAGGTAGTTTAGAGTGGGCTGATAATTCGGAAATTAGAATAGGTCTTGACCCATTAGTAAAAAAATATAAAAATTTTGGGATTGAAAAGCATAAAATGACCTATATTGAAGGTGTTGCTGAGAGAATACCTTTTAAAGATAATTTTTTTGATATAATTTCTTCTTTTAATTCATTTGATCATTTTGATGACATTAATAAAGCACTATTTGAAATAATTAGGATTTTAAAACCTAATGGATTGTTTTTACTCATTGTTGATTTCCGAAATTATCCAAGAATTTGTGAGCCTTCATTATTAACAAATCAATTTTTGGAAATGGTCAAGTCTTATTTTCAATTTCATCAAATAAACAAAATTAAGGGAAACCGAATGTATAAGTCTTTAAGACGAAATATTACAAATAAAAATAACAAAGAAAAAGATGTTATTATTAGTGCAATATTCCAAAAATAAACAATTTGTGCCCCTGAGAACTTTAATTATTTCAAAGAGGCACAAATAAAATCCGGGAAATACAAAGCTATTTATATTCAGATAAATAGCTTAATACCTGATTATACACATTATCAGCAGTATATCCCAGTTTTTCGTCCAGTACTTTTGCAGGGGCTGAATAACCGAAACTGTCCAAACCAATTGATATACCTTTTGGCCCTACAAGGCCTTGTAAAGTTACCGGTAACCCGGCTGTTAATCCAAGTACCGGAATATTGTCAGGAATAATAGCCTTCTGGTATAAATCTGACTGGCTTTTAAATAATCCCTCGGAAATTGCTGAAACAACTCGTACTTTTAGTTTTTTATCATTTTCAAGTTTTAATGCTCCGGCATAAAGAGTTGATACTTCGCTTCCACTTGCAACCAATATAATATCAGGAGTTCCTTCACAATCTTTTACAATGTATGCACCTTTTTGGGCTTCCAGTGCATCAACATAGCGTGATGAACCTTGTTTGGCTGGCACATCCTGGATGTTTTGCCTGGAAAGTAACAATGCTGTTGGCGTAGTTGTGTTTTCCATGGCCATTTTCCATGCCACAGTTGTTTCAATAGCATCGGCCGGGCGTAAAACTAACATACTATTTTTACCCGAATGGTTTTTTAAATGTTCTAATAAACGTATCTGGGCCTCCTGCTCAACTGGCTGGTGTGTCGGGCCGTCTTCACCTACACGAAAAGCATCGTGTGTCCATACATATTTTACAGGTAGTTCCATTAAGGCGGCTAACCTTACTGCTGGCTTCATATAATCTGAAAATACGAAGAATGTACCGCAAACTGGTAATACCCCGCCATGCAATGCCATGCCGTTGCAAATTGCTGCCATTGTAAGCTCTGCAACGCCCATTTGTAAAAACTGGCCTGAAAAATCATTTCGGGAAAAAGCTTTGGTTTTCTTCAAAAATCCATCTGTTTTGTCACTATTTGAAAGGTCGGCCGAAGCAACAATCATGTTTTCGATTTTTTCGGCAAAATGACCTAAAACTACTCCGGATGCTGCTCGAGAGGCAATGTTTTCTTTTTG
>JAFGQQ010000084.1 GCA_016935595.1 Bacteroidales bacterium | reverse complement strand
TATCCTCCCCAGGATTTTCTGGAAAAAAAAGAATTTATAAAAAAATGTAATATTGTAATTAATAAAATAGCAGAAGTTTGCGATAATATTGCCGCAGTTATTGGAGGGCCTGTTATAAATGAATATTCCAAGGGGAAAAATTTATTTAACGCAGCATTTTTCCTTAAAAATAAAAAGATTGAATATATACAAAACAAAACTCTCTTACCCACATATGATATATTTGATGAATACCGCTATTTTGAGCCAAATACAAATTTCAATATTGTAAATTATAAGGATTATAAGATTGCTATTACAATATGCGAAGATTTATGGTACCAGCAACCTGTTGACGATGCTTTTAATAAGAGTAAATTATACTCTATTTCTCCAATGAAGGAGTTGATGAAATATAATCCCGATTTCGTAATAAATATTGCCGCATCACCTTACTCGCATAATAAAGAATGGGTTAAGCATAATGTTTTAATTAATAATGCAAAACAATACAAATTACCTGTTTTTTATGTAAACCAGGTTGGAGCCAACACAGAATTAATTTTTGACGGCGCATCAATGGTAATAAATAAAAATGGAGAAATTGTTGAAAGGTTTAAACAATTTGAAGAAGATTATCAAATTATAGATTTTGATAAAATTAATAACAAACTAGTTATCGAGATTAATATTGAAGAAAATAAAATTGAAAAAATACACAATGCCATCATTCTAGGGATAAAAGATTATTTTCAAAAATCCGGGCTTAAAACAGCAGTAATTGGACTTTCAGGAGGAATTGATTCTGCTGTTACTTTGGTTTTAGCGACAAGAGCTCTTGGTTCAGAAAATGTCAGGGTTTTATTAATGCCGTCAAAATATTCTTCAGAACATTCATTAATTGATGCTAAAAATCTCGCAAATAACTTAAATGTGAAATATGATATAATTAATATTGAACCTTTAAATGAATTATTTAATAAATCGTTGCTTCCTTTATTTGCCGGATTACCTGAAGATATTGCCGAAGAGAATATTCAATCAAGAACAAGAGGAACACTACTAATGGCTGTTTCGAACAAGTTTGGAGACATATTATTGAATACCTCGAATAAGAGTGAGATTGCTGTAGGATATGGAACTTTATATGGCGACATGAGCGGGGGATTATCGGTTTTGGGCGATGTTTATAAAACCAAGGTTTTTGAACTCGCAAAATATATAAATAAAGAAAAAGAAATTATTCCGGATAATATAATTAAAAAACCGCCTTCTGCCGAGTTAAAGCCAGATCAGAAAGATACAGATTCACTGCCTGAATATGATATTCTTGATCAAATTCTATTTAATTATATCGAACTTCAGAAGTCAAATGAAGAAATTATTTCTCTCGGATTTGATAAAGATTTGGTAAATAAGGTTATCAGGATGGTTAATACCAATGAATATAAGCGTTTCCAAACTCCGCCAATTTTAAGGGTTACTTCAAAAGGATTTGGTACAGGCAGAAGGATACCCTTAGTAGCCAAATTTGACTAATTAATTTAAAGTCATAGATTATAAGTTTCAGGTTAAGATTTATTATTAATTAATTATATTCATTAAATTTAATACTCTTGATCAAGAAACCCTGCTATTTTGTCAGCAATATTCTATTTCTTTAAAATCAAAGGTCTGAATTTCTCCGTCTGCTTTTTCAATAATTAATTTTCCTTTAGCTGTAGTACCTATAATTTTTCCCTCAAAATATTTTTCTTTTAGCTTAAACTGAGAGTAACAATTTAATTTATAGAGTTTTTCCAAATAATCTAAGAATATTCCCTTCTTTTCATTCGATTTTAATTCTAAATAACGTTTATCAATATAATGAATTACACTTTCGAGTAATTTGTTCAGGTCATACTCTTTATTCATAATTTGTGATAAAGAAACCGGGTTAGGGGCATCGCTTGTAAACTTATTCTGGTTAACATTTAATCCTATTCCTATAATTGATGTGGTAATTTTATCTTTTATAATTGTATTTTCAATAAGTATTCCCGCAATTTTTTTATTTTCAACGAAAATATCGTTTGGCCATTTTATTGAAACATTTTCAATTTCTTTTTCAAGAAAATCTGTCAGTCCTAAAGAAATAAATCTGGATATATAAAAATGGTCGTCAATATGCAAAAAATCAGGATGATAGATTATACTAAATGTCAGATTTTTGCCAGGTTCGCTTTCCCAATAGTTCGAGCCATGTCCTCTTCCTGATATTTGGTGATTAGCCCAAATTATAGTACCTTCTTGTATTTCTTTTTCTTTAACTAATTTATTGGCATAATTATTGGTTGAATCAATACTTTCTAAATGAATTAAATTATTTAAATTTATTAGTGTTTTCATTTAATTCGTATTATTTTAGTAAATGAGTAAATGATGAACAAATTAATTATAAATTTAGTTAATAACTACAAATTATTAAAATTCATTAATTTTGTAGTAATTTCAAATTTTATTGATGATTAAGGATTTAGATTCAGAAACAGAAAAACTTTATTATTCAATTTTAGAAGGATTATTTAATAAAAAAGGAAAAGAAGTAATAGAAATTAACCTGGCAAAAGTTGAAAATTCTATTTGTAAATATTTCATCATTTGTCATGGCGACTCAAATACACAAGTAAGAGCAATATCTGAATCGATTGAAGAAAAAGTTAAAGAATATCTAAATATATCAGCATGGCATAAGGAAGGATTGGAAAATATGCAATGGATTTTACTTGATTATGTTGACATAATCGTTCATATTTTTCAAAAACCTTTCCGGGATTATTATAATTTGGAGGATTTATGGGCTGATGGAAAAATAAGAAGATTAGAGGATGTTGGAAATTTTAAAAAATTAATTAAAACGAATGGCTGAAAATAAAAGAAAGAAAAATATTAATCCATTACAGGGGAAAAAAGACGGTAGGGATAATAGAAATGGGAATAAACCAAAATTTAATACCTTTTGGATTTATGCATTAATTGCACTTTTTTTCTTCATTATTAGTCAATATTTTGGAGGGAGGAATTCTGCAATAGAGATTACATGGAATCGTTTTGAAAAAGAAATGCTTACTCAACACGATGTTGAGAAAATAGAAATAATAAATGGAGAAGTTGCTGAAATTTATATTAAAAAAGACAAACTTGAAAAAAGTCAATATAAAGATTTATATAATCGCGGATTGACTAAAACACCAGGTTCAGGACCTCATTATAAATTTTTAATTGGTTCTCTCGAGATTTTTGAAAAAAGAATGGAAGATGCACAAAAAGATTATCCTGAATCGGAAAAAGTACCATATAATTATAAAAAAAGATCAGATATTTCTATTGGAGATGTGTTAAGCTGGGTATTACCCATTTTAATTTTAGTGGCAGTTTGGCTTTATATTTTCAGGAGGATGAGCGGCGGAGGGCCAGGAGGCCCCGGTAATATATTTAATGTGGGAAAATCGAAAGCCATACTTTTCGATAAAGAATCAACCAATGTTAAGACTGATTTTAAAGATGTGGCAGGATTAGAAGAAGCCAAAATGGAGATCAAAGAAATTGTTGATTTTTTAAAAAATCCGAAAAAATATACCGAATTAGGAGGTAAAATTCCAAAGGGAGCTTTATTAGTAGGCCCTCCTGGCACCGGAAAAACACTGCTGGCAAAAGCTGTTGCTGGTGAAGCAAATGTGCCGTTTTTCTCTATGTCGGGATCCGATTTTGTTGAGATGTTTGTAGGGGTAGGCGCATCGAGAGTCAGGGATTTATTCAGGCAGGCCAAAGAGAAAGCTCCTTGTATTGTGTTTATTGATGAAATTGATGCAATAGGCCGGTCGAGGGGAAGAAATCCGAATTTCGGGGCAAACGACGAAAGAGAAAATACGCTCAACCAGCTTTTAACTGAAATGGATGGATTCGGCACAAATGTGGGTGTTATTATTTTAGCTGCTACAAACCGTGCCGATATTCTTGACAGGGCATTAATGCGTGCCGGAAGATTCGACAGGCAAATTCATGTTGAATTACCCGATTTAAACGAACGCAAAGAAATTTTTAAAGTACATATGCGTCCTTTGAAATTAGGCACAGATGTGAATTTAGATTTTCTTGCTAAGCAAACTCCGGGATTCTCCGGCGCCGATATAGCAAATGTGTGTAATGAAGCTGCCTTAATTGCTGCCCGCAAAAATAAAAAGAAAGTTGAAAAACAAGATTTTCTTGATGCTGTAGACAGGATAATTGGCGGATTGGAAAGAAAAAATAAAATTATTTCAAAGCTTGAAAAGAAAACAATTGCTTATCATGAAGCAGGTCATGCAACTGTTAGCTGGTTGCTTGAGCATGCAAATCCATTGGTAAAAGTTACTATAATTCCACGGGGGAGAGCTTTAGGTGCAGCCTGGTATTTACCCGAAGAAAGGCAAATTACAACAACGGAGCAATTATTTGATGAGATGGGCGCGATGTTAGGCGGAAGAGCTTCGGAAGAAATTAATTTCGGAAGAGTTTCAACCGGAGCTTTAAATGACCTTGAGAGAGTTACTAAGCAGGCTTATGCAATGGTTACTTACTTTGGTATGAGTGAAAAAGTTGGAAATATCAGTTTTTACGATTCGAGTGGCCAGAATGAATATTCTTTTAATAAACCTTATAGTGAAAGAACAGCCGAATTAATTGATAAAGAAGTAAAAGATATCGTCGATAGAGCTTATCAACGGGCTAAAAATGTATTATTGGAAAATAAAGAAAAACTAATAGAACTTGGAGAATT
>JAFGQQ010000083.1 GCA_016935595.1 Bacteroidales bacterium | reverse complement strand
TACTTTTATGTTAAAATTTCGAAAAAATATGTTTGAGGATATCCTATTTAATATTTTTGCGAATTAATTAAATCATGGAGTAAACATTTAAAATTATAAAAATGAATATTGATCGAAGTATTTTAAGTCAGGATAATTTAAAAAAATTAGAGTATTTAAATAATCCTAAAGTAATGAGGATTGTTGAAGAATTTACAAATGTTTTAAAACCTGCAAAAGTTAGTGTTATAACAGATGCTCAAAAAGACATAGATTATGTAAGAGAATTGGCTTTAAAAACCGGAGAAGAAAAAAAACTTTCTATGAAAGGCCATACCATCCACTATGATAGTTATTATGATCAGGCAAGAGACAAAGAAAACACATGTGTCTTAGTCACTCCGGAAATGAAAATGAGTAAAGTAATAAACACTAAACCAAAAGAAGAAGGTGTTAAAGAAGTTTTAGAAATAATGGACGGAGCAATGAAGGGGAAAGAAGCATTAGTAAGATTCTTCTCTTTAGGACCTCTGGATTCGGTGTTCTCAATCTGTGCACTTCAAATTACAGATTCTTCATATGTTGGACATAGTGAAGATATACTTTATCGCTCAGGTTATGAAGAATTTAAAAAACTTAATGGCTCTGAAAATTTCTTTTATTTTATCCATTCTGCCGGCGAATTAGATGAAAGAGGAAATACTAAAAATATTGATAAGAGAAGAATTTATATGGATTTAAAAGAAGATAGAGTACTTACTGTTAATAATCAATACGCTGGGAATAGTCTTGGTTTAAAAAAACTGGCTTTGCGTCTTGCTGTTTACAGAGCAAATAACGAAGACTGGCTAACGGAGCATATGTTTATTATGGGAATTAAACCTGAGGGTAAAAATAGAATATCATATTTTACAGGGGCATTTCCAAGTGCATGCGGGAAAACCTCAACTGCAATGGTACCAGGACAAACAATCGTAGGAGATGATATTGCATATTTAAGAGAGTGGGATGATGGAATTTGTCATGCAATAAATATTGAACAGGGTATATTTGGTATTATAACTGATGTAAATCCAAAAGACGATCCATTTATATATGAAGTTCTTACTACACCCAGGGAATTAATTTTCTCAAATATTTTAATTAATAACGGTAAACCTTACTGGTTAAATATGGGAAAAGAGCTACCAAATGAAGGTATGAACCATTATAGTGATAACTGGAAACTTGGAGATAAAGATAAAGATGGGAAAATAGTAGAACATGCACATAAGAATGCCAGGTATACAGTAAGAATTAATGAATTATCAAATGCTGATCCTAACCTTAACGATCCTGAAGGTGTTCCAATAAGCGGTGTTATATATGGTGGTCGCGATTCTGATACATCTGTACCAGTATTCCAAAGCCTAAGCTGGGAACATGGTGTATACATTGGAGCTACAATTGAATCGGAGACAACTGCTGCCACTTTGGGGAAGGTAGGTGTTAGAAAATTTAGTCCAATGGCTAATTTAGACTTCCTTGTTGTACAATTAGGCAAATACATCAATAATCATATTAAATTTGGCAACAAATTGAAAAAACCGCCTCTTGTATTTGCAACTAATTATTTCATACTTGATGAAAATGGAAATTTCTTAAGCGAAAAGGTCGACAAAAAAGTCTGGTTAATATGGATGGAAGGCAGGGTACACGGAGAATATGATGCGATAGAGTCGCCAATAGGATATATACCAAAATATGAAGATCTACAGCCTTTGTTTAAACAAATATTTTATAGGGAATATACAAAAGAACTTTACGAAAAACAGTTTTCAATAAGAGTGCAAAAGTTTTTAGAAAAGATCGCAAGGATGGAAAAAATTTATAATGCCGAAGAAGATATTCCACAAGCATTTACTAATATAATGAAAGATCAAAAAGAAAGATTATTGGCATTTAAACAAAAATATGGTAAAGACATAGTAAGTCCCTTTGAAATATCTTAAATAAGAACAGAATAAATTATTTAAAATAATAATAAAAATGCTGCATAAAGTTTTAAAACTCATGCAGCTTTTTTATTTTTGGCAAAATATATTTTAAATTAAGATGATTACAATTACCAATATTCTGCTTATTATTTTAGCATATTTAATTGGCTCAATCCCTTCATCTGTTTGGATTGGAAAAATATTCTTTAATACCGATATTAGAAAATTTGGAAGTAAAAATGCCGGTACAACTAATACCTTCAGAGTCTTGGGTTATAAAGCTGGTTTACCAGTTCTTTTCATAGACATATTAAAAGGATATTTTGCTGTAAGCTTAGTCTTAATATTTAAAAACCACAACTTAACTGAAATTCAAATTTTTAATTTCCAGCTTATTCTTGGTTTAGCTGCCATCCTGGGGCATATCTTCCCTATTTTTGCCAAGTTTAAAGGAGGAAAAGGTGTTGCTACATTACTGGGTATTTTCTTGTCAATAGCATTATTTCCTACTTTAATATCACTTTTCGCATTTATATTAATTCTTA
>JAFGQQ010000082.1 GCA_016935595.1 Bacteroidales bacterium | reverse complement strand
CCGGTTGTTTTATCCAATCCGGTTGAAGGAGACCATGAGTATTCATCTGCCCCGTATGCTTTAATTTCAATAGGTATGTCTGCAATGGCAATAAGCGCGTCTGCAGCCAGATGCACATAAATATCATCAACAACATTTATATAGCCATCTCTTGTAATTGTATTTGTACCTTCTGTGCCTGTTACAGTTAAACTAATTGTTTTCTTTCCTGGAGTTGAATAGGTTACTGTATGAGGCCCCGCAGTATTTGCAGTTTGAGGTGAAGCGCCAGTTCCAAAATTCCATGAATATGTATTGTTATCGCCTAATGATTTATCGGTAAAAACTACTGAGCTACCCTTACAAATTTCTTTTTTATCAACATTAAAAAAAGCCCGGGGTAAATTTACAGAGGAAGCATAAGCTTTTATACACAAGTCCCATTCACCATCTTCAATATCACTGCCTAAAGGATCCCATTCTTCTTCATCAAGACTCATCCAACAAACACCCTTTTCAATATCCGGTAATGCATAATTTTCTTCTTCATTTTCAACTGCAACTTGGTATGTTGTATATGGATTAAGATACTTTATTTTAATATAAAAATCACCTTCAACCATTGCAGCAATATCGAATAAATGATAACCGGCTTCTGAAATTTCAATATCGTATTCTGAGGCCAATAAACCGGAAAGAGTATTGCCACTTTTTGAAGCGTAAATTTCTATATCAATTGTAGTTCCTGCTGCAACAATATATACACCTATCTTATCGATAAAGTATTTAGAAGGGGCATTGTATTTGATCAATGCAGAAACAGAATCACTTGGATAGCCTGCCCAGGTTACTACACCGAGTTCATCATACATAAAAACTGTTTCAATTTCATTGGTTTCAAAAGTAGTAGGAAAATATGCAGCATGGGAGGCAAAAGTAATATCTTCGTATGAAACATATGCATATCCGTCTTCGCCCCAATCATCTCCCCAGCTATTTCTAATAATCCATGCACCTGTATGAGTTCCTGCCGGTGAAGCAGTTCCACCTGTTACAGGTTTGTTATCATCCCACCCTACTATTAAAATCATATGATCATTAAGATCTGTGCCAGAATAATACATAGTATTATCCGTTCCATTGTAATATGAAGCATATCCTTCCATAGTAATAGTAGCAGTTACAGCGCCGTATTTCATCAAGGTATTTTTAATGGCTTTTTTATTTCCTCCAATCCATCTTGCTTCTGATACATATTTTGCAGGAGTGAGGTTAAAGCCACTTGTTTTACAAAAGCCAAAAAGAGGATCGGTCATATATGGATCTTCTATCTCAAGTAAAGGGCCCTTGAAATTCACAAGATAACATACAGGTATGGTAAGATTTCCTCCCTCATCTTTAGCATAATTAAAACCATGACAAGTTGCCATATTTTCTTCTGATAGATCAAATTCACCTAATCCGTTCATGAGCCAGTTCGATTCAATAGATCCTATAACGCCGAAACTCCAGCAGGCGCCAATATCTCCCTGGTCTTTCACACTTGTAACTAATTCTAATTCTCTTAAATCATATTTGGCAGGATAAGCTTCTGTACTTTTAAATTTATCCGTTTCATTCTGACCGGGAATTTCTGTTATAATATATAATGGAGATGGCCTATAACCCAAATAATGACCGTCTTCGGTACATCTTCTAATTTCACCGGCTTTTTCTTTTTCCAGGTATTCTAAGTACTCAGGATTTAATGGCGCTAACCTGGGTTTAATCTTGCTAAATGAATTTGTAACAAAAAATGTTATTATTAATAAAACGCTTAAAAGTCTCATTTTAATTGTATTTAAATTAAAAAACTATAAAAATTTCAAACTATAGTGCAATTTAATAAAAAAACACTTCTGTTTAACAGAAAAATTTTCAATTTTAAAATTATGTATATGATTTTAATTTTTTTGGAGTTAATATTTTTTAAATTCACAAGTGTTTTTCCAATATAACATAAATTATCTTAATTTTGTTTGCAATTTTAAAAGAAAATAAGCATGGCTGTTTTAAATACTTTATTATCTAAAATATTTGGAAGTAAATACGAAAGGGATTTAAATGAACTAACACCTTATTTGGAAAAAATAAATGCTGAATATGAAATTATTAAAGATTTGGATAATGATTCGCTTAGAAAAAAAACCCTGGAATTAAAACAAAAAGTACATAATTATTTAACTGAGGAGAATAACCAAATAAAGGATTTAAAAAATAGAATTGAGGAAGAGAATGATATAATTGAAAAGGAAAAGTTATATGATGAAATTGATAAAATAGAAAAATATATTGACGAAAAGATTGAGATTATATTGGATGAAATTTTACCTACCGCTTTTTCTATTGTTAAAGAAACAGCCAAACGTTTTAAAGAAAATTCCGAATTGGTTGCTACTGCTACAGATTTTGACAGAAATCTTGCGGCTGACAGGGACTACGTTAATATAAAGGGAGACAAGGCTTATTATAAAAATTCATGGATAGCCGGAGGTAACGAAATAACCTGGGATATGGTTCATTATGATGTGCAGCTGATCGGGGGGGTCGTTTTACACCAGGGGAAAATTGCTGAAATGGCTACAGGTGAAGGAAAAACGTTGGTCGCAACATTGCCGGTTTTTTTAAATGCATTAACCGGAAGGGGAGTGCATATAGTTACGGTAAATGATTACCTGGCCAAACGTGATTCGGAATGGATGGGCCCGATATATGAATTTCACGGACTTTCGGTTGATTGTATTGATAAACACCAGCCCAATTCTGTTCCAAGAAGAAAGGCATATAATGCCGATGTTACATTCGGAACAAATAATGAATTTGGGTTTGATTATTTGAGGGACAATATGGCAATTAGCCCGGAAGACCTGGTTCAGCGAAGCCATAATTATGCCATTGTTGATGAGGTAGACTCTGTTTTAATAGATGATGCCCGTACACCGTTAATTATTTCAGGTCCAATTCCCAGAGGTGATGACCAATCGTTTGATGAGTTTAAACCAAAAGTCGAGAGGTTAGTTAATGCCCAGCGAAAATTAGTTACCCAGCAACTTGTTGATGCGAAAAGGCTACTATCCGAAGATGATAAGAATGAAGAAGGAAGAAAAATGCTTCTCAGGTGTTTTAAAGGATTACCTAAAAATTCGGCATTAATAAAATATTTAAGCGAAGAAGGTAATAAAACACTTTTACTTAAAACTGAGAATTTTTATATGCAGGAGAACAGTAAAAACATGCACCTGGTTACGGATGATTTATATTTTATAATTGACGAAAAACTTCACTCTGTTGAACTGACTGATAAAGGAATCGATTTAATTACAGATGATACTGATGATAAAGATTTTTTTGTTTTACCTGATATAGGAAGTGAAGTTGCCGAACTGGAAAAATTAAATTTGTCTTCCAAAGAAAAATTAATGAAAAAAGACCAGCTTCTTCGTGATTATGCTGTAAAGTCGGAGCGTGTGCATACAGTAAACCAGCTTTTAAAAGCCTATGCTTTGTTTGAAAAGGATGTGGAATATGTGTTAATTGATAATAAAGTTAAAATTGTTGACGAACAAACCGGAAGAATTATGGAGGGCAGGAGGTATTCTGATGGTCTGCACCAGGCAATTGAAGCAAAGGAAAGGGTGAAGGTGGAAGCAGCTACACAAACTTTTGCTACAATTACATTACAAAATTATTTCAGAATGTATAACAAGCTGGCTGGTATGACAGGTACTGCCGAAACAGAAGCAGGTGAATTCTGGGATATTTATAAACTTGATGTGGTTGTTATTCCTACCAACGAGCCTGTTATACGAAAAGATTATGACGATTTGGTATATAAAACGAAACGTGAAAAATATAATGCGGTAATTGATGAAATTGTCAGATTGGTTAAAGAAGGAAGACCAGTACTTGTCGGTACAACATCTGTTGAAATCTCAGAGTTGCTTAGCAGGATGTTAAAAATAAGGGGGATTAAACATAATGTTTTAAATGCAAAATTACACCAGCGTGAAGCAGAAATAGTAGCACACGCCGGTAAACCGGGTACAGTTACAATTGCAACAAATATGGCAGGTAGGGGTACGGATATTAAATTAACCGAGTCTGTAGTAGAGGCAGGTGGTTTAGCCATTATTGGTACCGAGAGGCATGAATCGAGAAGGGTTGACAGGCAGTTAAGAGGACGATCAGGCCGGCAGGGTGACCCGGGAACTTCACAGTTTTACGTTTCACTTGAAGATGATTTAATGCGATTATTTGGTTCTGAAAGAATTGCCGGAATAATGGACAGGTTAGGATTAAAAGAAGGCGAGGTAATTCAACATCCAATGATATCAAAATCGATTGAGCGAGCACAGAAAAAAGTGGAGGAAAATAATTTTGGAATCAGGAAGAGGTTACTGGAATATGATGATGTGATGAATTCGCAACGTGAAGTAATATATAAGAGAAGGAGACATGCCCTGTTTGGTGAAAGGCTGAATGTGGACATAGCCAACATGATGTTTGATGTTTGTGAAAGCATTGTGAATGAATACCAGGCAGAAGGGGATTTTGAAGGTTTTAACATGGAACTTTTGCGTAATTTATCAATAGAATCGCCTGTTGATGAACAGGAATTTGTAAAAGGAAATCCTGATGAAATATTAGAAAAAATTCATAAACTGGTTATAGATTCATTTCAAAGAAAAGCCGAGTTAATCGCAAACCAGGTTTACCCGGTAATAAAAGATGTATATGAAAAGCAATCGAAAGTATATGAAAATATAGTTGTTCCTATTACTGATGGTGCAAAAACTTACCAGAT
>JAFGQQ010000081.1 GCA_016935595.1 Bacteroidales bacterium | reverse complement strand
TTTTTATCCTGTTGCTGTTGTTGCTGCTGCTGTTGGTTTTGCGGATTTTTTTTCATATTCATGGCGTAAGCCAGATTATATTTCGTTTCAAGGTCGGAAGGGTTATTGCGTAATGCATTTTTGTAAGCTTCAATGCTCTCATCGAGTTTGCCGGCGCTTAAATAGGTATTGCCAAGATTATGGTATATTTTTGCAAGATCCTCTTTGCTTAGCTTTTCATTTGGCAATGCCCTGAACTGGCTTTCAGCTTCCTCAATCTTTTGTTGTTTAAAAAATGCATTTCCAAGGTTATACGAGGCTTCATATGAACCAGGCTTATCTTCAAGGGCTTTTCGATATTGAACTTCAGCATTTTCAAATTTCTCATTTTCATATGCTTTATTTCCGGCCCTAATCTCTTTTCTTTCCTGTTGCGAAAAGACAGAAACTGAAAAAATAAAAAATAATATAATACCTAAAATCCTCATTTATTAGAAATTTAAATTTTAAACAATTTAATATTCTTTAAATATTTGCTTTTTCTCTCTAAAATAAAAAGCTCTAAAATAATAAAAAACAAAGCTATTCCGGCAAGTAACTGAAAATGGTCTTCATAATCGGAATATACTTTTGTTTCAATTTCTTTTTTTTGCATTTTATTAATTTCGTTATATAAAGTATTAAGTCCGGTTTGACTGTTGTTTGCCCTGATATATACCCCATTTCCGGCAGTTGCTATTTGTTGGAGCATTTGCTCGTTAAGTTTTGTGATGATTGTATTACCTTCCCTGTCTTTCTGATAATTATTATAGCCAACTGGTATTGGGGCGCCCTGCGGGAGCCCCATGCCAAGGGTATGAACAACAATACCTTTTTCATTAGCCAGGCGGGCGGCTTCTATTGCATCGCCATCGTGATTTTCGCCATCGGTAATAATTATTAATGCCTTATTCAACTCGCTTTCCTGCGAAAATGATTTGGTTGCCAGGTCAACAGCAGCGCCAATAGCAGTACCCTGTTTTGCAATAATTGAAGGGTTAATGGAACTTAAAAACATTTTTGCCGAAATATAATCAGTAGTGATTGGAACCTGAATATAAGCATCGCCGGCAAATACAATTAAACCAATTTTATCATCTTCTAATTTATTAACCATACTGGCAATTGCCCGTTTTGCACGTTCGAGCCGGTTTGGTTTAATGTCTTCGGCCATCATACTGTTCGAAATATCAAGCGCTATCATTATTTCAACGCCTTTTCGTTTTACTTCTTTTAATTTAGAACCAAACTGGGGCTTTGCAATTGTAAATACCAAAGCAATAAATGCAAAAAGAAACAAAACAAATTTAAAGGCCAGCCTGAATTGTGAAGCATCGGGCATTAGTTCTTTAAGAAGTTCGGGATTTCCAAACCTTTTAATGGCCTTTTTCCTTGAATACTGTACTATTATAAATACCATTATAAGTAATGGAAGTAAAATCAGTAAATACAAAAATTCATTATGTTCAAATCTAAAAAACATACTTTACTATATAATTATGGTATTTTTTTTAATATGATCAACCGAACCAAAAATTCAATTAATAATAAAATTCCCGCAGAAATTGCGTATGGAAGAAATTCTTCCTGTTTTTTACTGAATTCTTTTACTTCAATTTTCGATTTTTCAAGTTTATCAATTTCTGCATATATCTCGCGCAATTTTTGGTTACTGGTTGCCCTAAAGTATTGGCCATCGGTTACCTGGGCTATTTCACGCAATACATCTTCATCAATTTTAACAGGTACATTCTGGTACCTTATACCAAAAGGAGTTTGTTGCGGATAAGGGGCATTTCCCATTGTACCAACACCTATCGTATAAACCCTTATATTAAATGTTTTGGCCAATTCTGCTGCTGTAATAGGGGCTATTGAGCCCTGGTTATTAACACCATCGGTAAGTAAGATAACTACTTTACTTATTGCTTTACTCTCTTTTAGCCTGCCAACGGCATTAGCCAAACCCAAGCCAATAGCTGTGCCATCTTCAATCATGCCGCATTCCAAATCCTTCAGTAAATTTATAACTACAGTATGATCGGTTGTTAGTGGGCATTGTGTAAAACTTTCACCACTAAAAACAACCAATCCCACGCGATCGTTTGGCCTGTTTGAAATAAACTCAATCCCCAGTGTTTTGGCAGCCTCAATCCGGTCGGGCTTAAAGTCCTGTGCCAGCATGCTGCTCGAAATATCAATGGCAAGGACAATATCAATTCCTTTAGTAGTTTTATTTTCCCAACTTTCTGAAGATTGCGGGCGCGCCAATACGATTACTAATAAACAAATTATCAAAACCCTGATTCCTAAAAGCACATGGTTTAAATAGTATTTATAACTAACCGGAGCTTTATCAAAGCCTTTTATTGTAGAAAGCTGTATAGATGCGCTGGATGTTTTTTGCTTTAAAACATACCATGCAATTATAGGAATTAATATAAAAAATAAATACAAATAACCCGGATTTCCAAATTCAATATTTCCCATATTTATAAATAATAATTCCATACTTGTTATTCGTTTGAAATACCTGGCAATTCATTTACTATAGTGTTATTATCTTCATTTGGGGTTACATTAACCTGCTCAAATGGTTTGGTGCGTCGAACAAAATTATATGCTAATTGAAAATTACGGTCGTTTTCGTCAGGTAGCGGACTGGCTTTGGCAAATTTTACAAAATCGGCTTGTACCAGCAAATCTTTTAGCTCATTAAAAGATTCATCATCAAGCAATTTATTTTTATTGAAAAAATGAATCGTTTCATCCGAGGTTTGTTCCATAGCCATAATATTAAACCGGCCTTCAATATATATTCTTATAATTTCAGTAAGCTTTGAATAATATTCTTTTACTTTCCCTTGTTGCCAAAGCTTTTCTGATTTCAACTTGTCGAGTTCGTCAAAAGCAATAATGTGGGGTGGAATATGCGGTTTTGGCCGGGCCAATATTGGTTCTTTTTTTCTGATTTTTAAATATATATAAATAGCAGCCAATACAAGCAATATTCCAAGTAAACTATATGTTATAACAGGCAAAATTTCACTTATTTTAAAAGGAGCTTCATACGGTGGTTTAATATCAAAAATACCTTTTGTTGTATCGATCGGCATTGTAAAAACCTGGATAAAAAATGGTTTGGATTGAATTGTGTCCTGAAAAAATTCACCATTAATAGGAAAATCAAAAGGCGGAAAGTAATAAAAACCGCTATCAAAAGAAGTAACCAAATACTCCTGAAGAATTTGAATTTCCTTGTCTGATAGCCATGTTGTGTCTTTTGGAAATGTTTCAATAATTTCAATTTTATCAATTATGGTATCGCTAAATACAGGAAAAGTAACTGTTACATTCCTGGGTTGGGTAATTTCAAACCTGAGTTTCAACTGGTCGCCGATAAGAATATGGGTTGAATCGGCTCCTGCCTTTAAAGTAATACCCTGCCCGTATGAATTAAAAAAGCAGAGAGTGCATATTAAAACAATAAAACAAAAATATTTACTATTTTTTAAGTTGGCAAACATACTATTATCCACGTTTTTTAAACAATTGCATTAATGGTTTAACATAATCCTTATCGGTTTCAATCAATGTTGAATCTACACCACATTTTAAAAATGAATCATTTATAAATGTTGAAGTAGATAACCACCAATCGCTATATATCTTTCGGATTCTTTTGTTTGATGTATCAATCCATTTTAAATTGCCGGTTTCAGCATCTTTAATCCGCATAAGCCCTACTGAAGGCATTTCGGTTTCGCGTTTATCAAAAATACGCAGGGCAACTATATCATGTTTATTATTAGCAATTCGCAAAGCTTCTTCAAATGCAGGCTTGCTGTTGTTATTAAAATCAATAAAATCGGATATTACAAAAGCGGTACACCTTTTTTTCAGAGCATTGGATAAATATCTTAGTGCTTCGGATATATTTGTTTCCCGGTATTGAGGGGTAAAATCAATCAACTCCCTAATAATTCGCA
Source organism: Bacteroidales bacterium (assembly GCA_016935595.1). The sequence continues at coordinate 2,079 of JAFGQQ010000081.1, read as the reverse complement.
AGGTGTGCTTTTTCCCTTTCTGAGGAGGGATAAATTTTTCAATTTTATTACTAAAAAGAATAACACCAATTTTATCGTTATTCTGTATTGCCGAAAAAGAAAGGACTGCGGCAATTTCGGTTATAATATTCATTTTAAATTGAAAACCGGAACCAAATTCCCTTGAGCCGCTAACATCAACAAGTATCATTACAGTAAGCTCACGTTCCTCTTCAAATATTTTAATATATGGATGGTCCATCCTGGCAGTTACATTCCAATCGATATTACGTATATCATCGCCATACTGGTATTCACGCACTTCACTAAAAGCCATACCCCGGCCTTTAAAAGCGCTATGGTATTCGCCTGCAAAAATATGCTTTGACAGGCCTCTTGTTTTTATTTCAATTTTTCGAACTTTTTTTAATAATTCGGTTGTTTCCATATCATCAGCAAAAAGCTATTTTTCATTTTTTTTTGTTATTACCGTAAAATACCACTCATTCTTACTAATGCTTTTTGTAAATATTTTCCCGTCAATTTCCTCAATCCACTTATTATCACTTAATTGTTTGTAATTTGAATTTAATTCTTTCAAAATCAGATTATAATATGAAAGGTCATACATTATTAAATAATACCTGCAATTTTCATTTTCATCAAGTACATACAATAATGTTTTTGTTTCGATCAGATCGGTATATTTAATAATTTTAGCTTCCGATGTTTCAAATTCTTTATTAAAATAAAAGTCACTTTTAAGTTTCCTCATGTTTTCTTTAATATCCTTTTTATTATATCCGATGAAATTTAATGATCCAGGTTGTTGTACCATTAAACTCAATAAACTAGTATATAGCAGGATATTAAGCATTTAAAAAAGATTAAGGGACCTCAACGGTATTTAATATTTCAGTGATAATATCTTCAGTTGATACATTCTCAGCTTCAGCTTCATAAGTCAAACCAATCCTGTGCCTCATAACATCATGGCATATTGCTCTCACATCCTCAGGGATGACATAACCCCTGCGTTTAATAAACGCATATGCTTTTGAAGCTAAAGAAAGATTAATACTAGCCCTTGGCGAACCGCCATAACTAATCATTGACGAAAATTTGTTGAGCTTGTAATCGGCAGGGTATCTTGTAGCAAAAACTATATCAAGTATATATTTTTCTATTTTTTCATCCATATAGACTTCTTTCACCACGTTACGGGCATTAATAATATCTTCGGGTTTAAGAATGCTATTTGGTTGTGGAAATTGTTTTCCAAGGTTCTCACGAATTATTAATTTTTCCTCATCTTTTGAAGGATAATTAACAACAACTTTAAGCATGAAACGGTCAACCTGGGCTTCCGGCAATGGGTATGTCCCCTCCTGCTCAATGGGGTTCTGTGTTGCCAATACAAGGAAAGGCTCATCGAGCTTGTATGTTTCTGCCCCGATAGAAACCTGCCGTTCCTGCATTGCCTCAAGCAGTGCACTCTGCACTTTAGCTGGCGAACGGTTTATTTCATCGGCAAGGACAAAATTGGCAAAAACAGGGCCTTTTTTAACTACAAAGTTCTCTTTTTGGTGACTATAAATAAGAGTTCCTATTAAATCGGCAGGCAATAAATCAGGAGTAAACTGTATACGGTTAAATTTGGCCTTAATGGTTTTTGCCAGGGTTGTTATAGCAAGCGTTTTTGCCAAACCCGGTACACCTTCGAGTAAAATATGGCCGTTAGATAATAAACCGATTAAAAGGCTGTCGATTAAATGTTTTTGACCAATAATGACCTTGTTCATTTCAATCTGCACCATTTCAACAAAAGCGCTTTCCTTTTGTATAAGGTCATTAATTACTTTAATATTAACATTACTCTCCATAATTCAAGTGAATTTTATTTTTAAATTTTTTCTCAAAAGTAATACAGCCCAAGTAAATATCGATATTAAAAAATGTTAAATAAAGATGCAATTAATTTTGGGATACTAATAAAATATTAAAATAATGAATAAAATTTTAACTTATTGATTATATCTTCGCATTAAATATAAAATAAAATGAAAGTATTCGTAACAGGCGCCGACGGTTTTGTTGGCA
>JAFGQQ010000488.1 GCA_016935595.1 Bacteroidales bacterium | reverse complement strand
TTTTTGAAAGATGCATATTTTAAATTAATAAATATATTATATGTTTCGGTTAAGTTTTGATACAAATAGCTTTGTGCCTAACGGCCGCGGGTATGAAATGGAGCGGAGTACGGAGCTGCATCAGTATCCACCGTTACAGAATTTATTGCGTGTTGTAATTCTCGCAAACCCCTGCAACCGCTATGTTTTATACCCGTTGTTAGCAAACGTGGCGAATATTTTATAATTATTTAACTCTATTTAGATATTTACTTAATTCACCATTATCTATTAATCTATGTAATTTCGCAGTATCATAAGCAGGCCAAGTAGTATCTTTATCTATGCATTCTGAACAACGATTTAATAAATACTTATTTTCATCAAAATAAAACTCAGCATATGGGTCTTTATCAATAATAAGTTTCTCCATATCTTCCACACTTATGGTATCATCTGCAAATTCAAATTCTTTTACTGTTAAACTAAGATATGCTGAATTTACACCATAAGTCATGTCTAAGGTAAAATAATAGCCTTTATAAATATCAAGTAAACCTAATGTATCGTACTTTAAGTCTTTATATGAAGGATAACCAATAATTCTGGTTTTATCATCATTAAGCAATACATACACATTTTTTGAATAGTCTTTCCCTTCTTTAAAAAGAAAAATTGTAGGCGATGAATCAGCAAAATATTCTACATTATCTTCGCATGAGATAGTATAAAACATTAGGAATATGATATAACATAAATTTATAAATGATTTCATTATCTTTGTATTTTACAATTAATTATATAACAAAATTTTAACAAATTTATTGTAACACTATTTTTTTTGTTACAACTTTCGAACCAAAGAATATTTTTACTATATATACGCCTTTACTAAAATTATTTAAATTAATTTGAAAGGTTAATAATTTTAATTAATTGAGTATAAAAAATATCGTGAAGTAATTTTGCCATGTTTGCTAACGGTCGCGGGTATGAAACGGAGCGGAGTTCGGAGTTGAATCACTATCCACCGTTACTGAAATTGTTGCGAGTTTAAAGGCTCGCAAACCATTTAAACCGCTATGTTTTATACCCGTTGTTATGCACCGTAAACATCAATCATAAAATGTCTCTTTTATAACCTCCTTAATCTGTCTTATTTCTCCAGGCAATAAACAATTATATGTCTTAACAATCCGTGCCTTATCAATTGTCCTTATTTGATCAATCACAACCCATCCTATCTTTTTATTATGTCTTATTTTTATCCGGGTTGGATATGGTTTTGATTGTGTAGTCATCGGAGCAATAATAACTATGCTAAGGTGCCTATTCATTTCATCCGGTGAAATTATTACACACGGACGTGTCTTCTTAATCTCACTCCCTATAGTTGGATCGAGATTTACTAATACAACTTGATATTGTTTTAAATCCATTGATCAAAGTTTTCGTCTGGGAAAATATCAGGGATTATGAGTTGGTCATCATTATTAAGTCTCATTTGCATAAAAGCCTCGTCCCAACCCTGTCTTGGATTAGATACAGGTTTTAAAATAATTTGTTCTTTTTCAAAATCAACCTCCACTTTATCCTTTATGTTATATCTATTGAGCATTGTTTTCGAAAATCTAATTCCTCGTGAATTTCCTATTTTTATTACAGGTATTTCCATAAAATCATTTTTTAGTAATTACAAAGTTATTACAAATATTGCAAAATTCCAAAATTTTATGGTGCATAACGGTCGCGGGTATGAAACGGAGCGGATTTCAGAGCTGGGTCACTATCCACCGTTACAGAATTTGTTGCGAGTTTTAATGCTCGTAAATTCCTGCAACCGCTATGTTTTATACCCGGTGTTAGCGGTAGTTTTTATAATTATATTTTCTAAGGTGAAAATTTAGTAATATCAGCTACCTTGTCAAAAGGATTGAATCCAGCTTCTAAAGCTCTAATTATTTGTAATTTTAAATATTCTGCTGCCATCAATCTCTCAGATTTACTTTTTATTTTATTTAATCCACCATAAACTCTAAATCGTTTGTACGTGTCAAATTTATTATTCTTTGCATAATAACTTATATGCCACCTACTTTTTATATCAAGACTTTTAGGATATAAATTAATATCCTTAAAATGAATCGCCGATTTTAAATTAGAATAAATAGATTTTGTTTTTTTTTGATACTTTTTTGTTGCTCTTAGTCTTGAAATAACCTCTTTTTTTATATTCTCTGTATGCTCTAAATTATCTAAAAAATTTTGAATTGAGTTTATATCATATGCTGCTAATTCAAACCATTCTCCACGAATATGTTTATTTATAAAAGTATTATGAATATAAGTTTCGATTAAATAAAAGTCAGAGAATTGTTTTTTGTAAATTATTGTTAACTCAAAAGGAATAGCAATTTGTAAATCATTCAATCTTCTTTCAGGATTATTTGCAATTCCAATTTTATAATAATTTGTGTTTATTATTCTGATAATATATAAATACTTTTTAGTCATTCTATAATCTCAAAATATTTATCAAAATTTGTCTAATTAGCAGGCTTTATTTAAAAATTACCGCTAACGTTTGGCGGTATGGTTAGTTGCCGATTTCGAAGCACTTTCCTGTCAAGTTACAACTACTTTTGATACGAGCTGTGCCGCTCGAA
>JAFGQQ010000487.1 GCA_016935595.1 Bacteroidales bacterium | reverse complement strand
TTGAACAAGCAGGTGGCATTACCAAGGCTAAAAATTTAGAAAAATACTATAAGTCTGCAATCGGAAAACGCAAAATTAAAACCTTTTGTTAAAAATTTAACATTTAGCTTAAACGCTTTATCGTAAACATATAATTAAAACCATCAGATTGCTCAATTTTATTCATAATCACTTCAGCTTTAAATTCTTCGCCGTTTTTTCTTAACATATCTTCAATACTTGGATGGTTTATTTTAAGATTTTGTGGTTTAATAGATTTAAATATCAATTGCAATGATTCATTATCCAATTCCCCCCTGCTATAGCCAGTTATTGATAAAACCATGGAATTATAGTCAACAATTTCACCTGATGTTTTAGTTATAAGTATTCCAAAATTTATTCCATCAATAATGGCATTTATGTCCTTTATTCGATTCTCGTTCTTCTCTTTAGTCCTAACTAACTCCTCCTGCGTTGTTTGCAACTCCTCGTAATTTTGTCTCATTTCTTCTTCTTGCTGTGCCATCTGTTCTGAAGTATATTTTGATTCAGATAATAGCCGATTTGTTTGTTGATTTATTTTTACACTGTTAATTGTTGAAGCTATTATTTTCGAGATTTCTTCAACAAATTCAATCTGGTATTTTTTAACAACATTAAAAGATGATATTTCGATAACTCCAAAAACTTTTTCATTAAAAATTAATGGAACTAATAATAGATTTTTGGGATTGTCTTCGCCCAAACCCGACCTGATTTTTATATATTCATCAGGTAGTTCGGTTAAAAAAACTGTTTTTCGCTCCAGTGCACAGCTGCCAACCAAGCCTTCTCCAATTTTCACTTTCTTCTCTACCATCTTTTTCTTATCAAAAGCAAATGCAGCTTTAAGTTCGAGATAAATATTTTCGGGGTCATCATTATTATACACAAATATGCCACCCTGACTGGCATCAATATATTTAACCAAGTTACTTATAGACTCATAAGTATACTGCTCTATATTTTCTGAACTGGTTCGGGCTATTTCACCAAATTTTGCTACTCCTTCCGAAGCCCAATTTCTCTGTTTATTTTCTAAATCCCTTAAAAATTCTTCTTTTTTGGCTTTCTTCAATCTGTCTCTTAAACCCAATAAAGATCTTCCCAGAACATCATCCTCACTTAACAATTCGTATTCAGCATCGAGATCTTCATTTTTCAATTTTTGTGCAAAATCTCCTGTTTTATTCAGCCATGTAATTAAAGTATACGCCGAATCGGCTATATCACCGATTTCATCTTTATATGTTTTTGCCAGGTATTTAATCTCTTTAACATCAGCTTTATTTAATTTCTTAATTAAAATATTTATCCTTTCTAATGGTCTGGTGATACTATTAGATATTAGCCTTGTTATAATTACTAAAATAATTATACTAATAATTGCTATTAACAGGGCATAATAAAACTTTCTATTAGCATCTTGATATATACTTTTTAATGGAGCCGCAATAGCCAGTGACCAAGGAGTATTTGAATTTCCAATTAAAACTGGGGCAAAAGAAACATAATATTCTTTTTCCGATTCTTCAAATTTAGAAATAAATGAAAACGGAATTCCATTTTTAATATGATCAGTTAAATTGTACTTATCTTCCAGGTCAGGATTAATCTCGCCAATCTCTTTGCCAATAAAAACTTTCTTTGGATGGGTTATATAGCTGCCGTCATTGGCTATTAACATGGCATAACTATTTTCAAAAGGTTTGATTTTACTAGTTATGTTATCAAAAGTGCTTAATTCAACATCTAGTCCGACTACTCCAAGAAATTTTTGATTTTTAATGATAGGTACAATTACACTTGTTTCAAGCACTTCGTCAGATCCATCTTTGGCATATGAGTAATAATATGGATTAAGAATTGTTTCTTTAAGCGATTTTTTAGGAATAGTATAAAATGTGCCAGTAAACACTTCATCAGGATCGGTTTCCAAAGTTGAATCGAGCAAAATTTCTCCATTTAATTTGTAGTAAAGCACCGCAAAATTTCCCAGAACAGTACTTCCGGGTTTATTAGCATATAATTTATCTAAACTATCGAGGCTGTAACATTCCCAGGTTGTCCATGCAGAAATGAATTCATGATTTTCCCTCAGAATTTTTATTAGAATATCTTTGAAAAAAAGCCTCCTGTTTTTTTCTCCAATATTATCGAATGTTTCATAAGTTTTTCCTAAATAAATAACTGCATCCATATATTCCGAAAGCTTATTCTGCGAGAAATTTGCATATTCCCTTGCATAAGCATCTGTAATTTTAATTGCATCATTTAAAGCCTTCTGGCGAAATCGAATACTGATATATCCAACTGACAATAATAAAACCAGAATTGCAGTACCTAGAATATATAAAAGTATTTTAGATTTAATGCTTAACCTTATCCTCATGTTTTATATCTCCTCACCAACAGTATTATTTAAAGATTTGGTTATTAAAATAGTAATTTCTGTTTAAAGTGAAAACTAAATTTATTAATTTTATTTAAATTATTAAATAAACAACTTAATATCAATATATTATATTTCAATATTTAAAAAATATTCTACTTTTCACAAACAATAATAAATTCCTTTGAATCGGATTTTAATTTATTTCCTTCATAATCTCCTAAAATTTCGTATTTTTTAAAATCCGATCTTTCAACCAAATGTTCTAGTTCATACCTGAAAAAATAACGAAAAGGCGTTTCCCATACCTTTTTATTCACTCCTTTTTCATCATCCCATTTAAATTGCATAGTAATATGAATGATTTGATTAATTAAATCGGGCATGGTTGATATAATTCTTTTAAGTCTTTTCCCCGGTTCGTATTCTTCATCAAAATCTTTTACATTTTTCAAACCATCAATAAGTTGTTTTAAATCGGGAACAAAAACATCAAAAAAAAATTATTGTCAATGCCATCACGAACCTTACGATAAATTAAATCATAAAACCTGGCAAAATATTCGGGATATAAATAATTCATTATTTGTGTTTTATTATAATTGAATTAACAAATTCT